>CAMVAR010000049.1 GCA_947165555.1 uncultured Pseudomonadota bacterium
CCAAATAATTATCACTAAATTCACATTTGCCATTTTTGATTTCTTTGTTGGAATCCTTGCAAACACATAAACCATTGCGTTCCACCGTTTCCGGCACAACCGTGCATTTGCAATTCGCGTCCATATTATCCGGGTCCGAACATGGTTGCGGGGCGGGCGGCGTAACCGGTGGCGTAACCGGCGGCGTAACCGGCCCATCTGGTTGCACAACCGGTTCATCCGGATTCGGCGTTTGGTTATTATTTTCGGTCGGTTCGGCCCCCGCACGACACCAACCCATTGACCGCCCGTTCTTTTTAACCAGATATGTCCCCGGTTTACACGCCGTCGCGGCACAAACGCGTTCATTTTTATTTTTCTGGATACACCTGGCCGCAATTGCATACTGTGGCATTTTATCCCCAACACAATCAGCATCTGTTATACAAGATTTCGAATTAGGCTGCTCAATGACTTCCGGCTCTTCTGGGGCAGGTTCTTCCAAAGATTCTGACAGGCATCTGCCCCCATCACGTATCATATCATCCGGACATTCCCACAACCAACAAACTGTACCATCTTCGTTATGAAATCCGCCTATTTTGATACTATATGAGCCACTTGAATCCACGGGCGCAACATATCCTGGACAAAATTTTTCATAACTATCTTTGGACCAATGGTCATTCATGAACAAACCACGAAAACCCTGGTCAGAAGCATGTTCTTTGCGCCCCTGGACACATCGTCTAACACGTGGAAACCCGGACAACATTTCGCCACCAATATTTACATTACGACCATTTATATTGGACATCGCCTTTGATATATTACAACAATTATACACCCCCGTTGTCGGGTCAGTTTCGCAATCTGTTTCTGAAAATATTTTACGTGCCGTATGCAACGCCCCCGCGGCGGCACCTATTGCCATCGCCGCACCCCACATCATCTGTCCGCCCCCCGGAATAACATTTATAACGGCGGTAACACCGCCGGCCATTGCGGCACCATCAGCGGCACTGCGCGCCACATCAGCCCATGTTGTTTTTCTGTCTTTGGCCTTGGCATTATCTGCAAAATCAATTGCGCCAATCACCCCACCTAACACAGCAAGTCCGGTACCAACGGCACCCATACCCCCACCGGTTTTTGGGGCCGACGTACCTTTTGGCGGTGTTGTTCCACCCGGATTACCCGCGGGTCCAATCTGTTTTGGTGGTGTTGTCACGCCACCTGGATTACCCGCAGGTCCAATCTGTTTTGGTGGTGTTGTCACGCCACCCGGATTACCCGCAGGCCCAATCTGTTTTGGCGGTGTTGTTCCGCCACCAAATCCACCACCAGCCCCGGCACCCCCCGCCTGGGGACTGGGAATTGTACCGGCCTTAATCTCGTGTCCTTGTTTGCGTAAAATATTCAGCACCCTATCAACACCATTTTGTTGTAGCATGCCGCCGCCACCATACGGCACCCCATCAGACATAACCTGGAAATATCCACCGCCCATATTCATGACTTCAATAATTGCGGCATTGGCCCGCACGCACCCCAAGATAAAAATTACCATGAAAACAAATATCCGCATGTTATATCCTCCTTTAACTGCGACAAATAAAAACACCTGATTTAACACAGGTGGTTGGAGGTTCAGAACAATCTTAAGTCGAAAATTGTGTGCTTATTTTGCGGGCAATACACCCACATTATTCACAACCCTCCAACCACAAATGGGTTGGAGTTATTTTTCGTCCGCACTCACAGACGCGACTTAAACCGGGTTCTGACACCCCATCGGCGAAACACCCGCCGACAAAAATATTGTATCACAATACGAAATTTATTGCAATTAAATTATAATATTAATCATTTTCTTTGAATAATCGCGCGGGGTCAACGGCCTTGTCACCACGTCGAACCTCCATATACATTTCCGGTTTATTCGGGTCCATGCGCCCAATTGGTTCACCGGCCAGAACTTCTTGCCCGACAATAACATCTATGGTTCCCAAATTTGTCATCACCGTGTTATATCCATTTTTATGCGATATAATTACAACACGACCAAATCCCTTGAATCCGTCGGCAAATTTAACCACACCATCGGCGGCGGCCATAACCAGTGCCCCCGAACGCGTGCGTATCCGCCATCCATCAGATTTTAACCCCAGTGCGGTTTTTTCACCAAAATGAACGATAACGCGCCCACGTACCGGCTGATTTAACTTGCGCATTGAAAACCGTGAATCAGACGACATCTGCGAACTCCCCACGCCGGCGGACAATTCAGAAATACTTTTTGCGCGCGCCGACAATTCGCGCAATTTTCTTTGATTTTCTATTTGTTGCGTACGCAATTTTTCATTTTGCGCCGACCGCCGACGCAATAATTTGTCCAACTGATTTTTTTCATCACTATATTTTTTTGCGGTCCGGTCCAGTTTTTCTTTTTCGATTTCCCGCTGTTCTATAACGCGACTTAGTTCTGCGATTTTTATTCCGGCATCACGAATTTGTGCATCGAAATTATCACTTAACCCCACCAGTACGGCGGACGTCAATACATAGTCACGCATATCGGCCGCATCAAAGTTCGGATGCGCCGCCACAAATGCAATTGCGGCGGCGGCATCGGTTACGCGTCCCTTGTTTTGGTCCAATTCGGCGGCAATCACGGCCCGGCGCGCATCTAGGTCTGCAATTTTTCTTGTAATCTCTGCCCGTTGTTCTTCTAAACTGCTAACTTTGTCGGCGGCCGACACCAATTTTTTCTTGGTCTGGGCAACATCACGGTCCGATGTTTTAACCTGTTGTTCCAGTTGTTTATCTTTTTGTTCGGCTTGGCGAATTTGGGTCTGAATTTTGGCTAACTCTGACGGGGCGGCAAAAACAGAATTTGCCCCCAACAACAAAATCGCAAAAGACAAAGCAGCGCGCCACATTTATTTCACAACCACCCGCAGGAATGTTTTTTTACCCCGCTGAACCATTATTTCGGGTTGTGGCACAACCGTTCCACGCCAATCAACAACGCGTTCGCCATTAATCTGAATTCCACCCTGGTCCACCATACGGCGCGCATCAGATTTTGAATCAAACATACCAATCCCGACCAAGAAATCCAATACCCCCATCGGTCCCGACATTTCAAATTGGGTTGACGGCATATTTTCCGAATTGGCCCCACCCCCAAACAATGCGGCGGCGGCATCTTCGGCAGACTTGGCCGCATCGGCCCCATGTGCGATTGTTGTTGCCGCATTGGCCAAAATCTTTTTTGCATCATTCAGTTCGGCCCCACGCAACGCGGCCAATTTTTCAATTTCATTTATGGGCAGTTCTGTAAATATTTTCAAAAACTTTTCCACCAATTCATCGGGCGTATTCCGGAAATATTGCCAATAATCGTATGGGCTTAATTTATCTTCGTTAACCCACACGGCATTTCCGGCAGATTTGCCAATTTTATTTCCGGCCGCATCCGTAATTAGCGCCGTCGATAGGACAAACGCCTCCTGGGACAGTTTTTTGCGTATCAGTTCAATGCCCATAATTGCATTTCCCCACTGGTCCGCACCACACAATTGCAACCGACATCCATACTTATTATACAATGTTAAAAAGTCCACCGCCTGGAACGTCATATAGTTAAATTCTAAAAACGTCATGCCATTTTCCAAACGTCGCTTCACACTTTCCATTGACAACATCCGTGGCACGGTAAAATCCGCCCCAAATTGGGCCAAGAAATCGATATGACTATACCCACGCATCCAATCATAATTATCCACAATAATGGCATCCGACGCACCATCACCAAAATGTAAAAATTTAGAATAAGATTTTTTTAACCCCGCAATATTTTTTGCCAATGTTTCTTCGTCCATCATTGGGCGTCCGGTATCACGTCCCGACGGGTCGCCAATACGTCCGGTTGCCCCACCCACCAACATCAATGGTTTATGGCCAAATTTTTGCAACCAACGCATCATCATCACCGGCACCAAATGCCCAACATGCAACGAATCCGCCGTTGGGTCCGACCCCAGATACGCCGTGATTTTTCCGTCATTTAACGCCGCGCACAAACCATCAATATTTGAACATTGGTTGATAAAGCCACGCACACTTAATTCATGCAATAAATCATTTTTCATCATACCTATTACCTCGTTCCATGACCAGTGTACATCAGCCCGACAAATTTTTCAACGCTAATTTTTCACCACAATATTCTGTCCGTTCCCCCGCCATCAGACGTGTTGCCCCGGGCGTACATTCGGCAAACAATTTCGGTGGCACATATCCCGTCAGGCCATAACCGCCCGCAAACGCGGGCGGAAAAACCATACCTATTCATCAACGGTACCGGCATGCCATATCTTATCTTGGTATTTGAAATTCAGACTGCGGCGACCACCATTACCCGAACGCAACGGAACAAAGCATATTCCATCATCCAATTTCACATTTATCGACGGTGTCGTCATCTTTTCCGAAAAAATCGGAAATTCCAGCCCAGTTTTGGTCTTTAGTTTTGTAAATCCATACGGGCAATATTCAACACAATCGCCATCAAACGTATCGTTCCCCGTCGGAATACATGACACACGCCCATCAAACCATGATTCATATCCGGTCAAATATTGCTCGGTTCGACAAGATGGACATTCGGTTTCCAATCCCGTACCGCTAAATACACCCGTCATCATTTCCGTCGCCGTCGCCCCGGGCGTCAACCCGGAAAATAAATTCGCCGGCACATATCCCGTCAATCCAGAATCGCCATCAAACGTTTGTCGGAACAAATCCTGGGTGGGGATACCGGTAACATTACTAAACAATTCTTCGGGAATCGGCCCGGTCAACCCCGGACAATTCGCGAATGTACGCGCAAATATCCCTGGTTGTATGGTTGTTGTAATGCCGCGAAACAGCCCCCCCGGAATTGACCCGGTTAATCCCAAACAACCATTAAATGTATCGCGAAATGCCCGTTGGCCATAGGAACTGGATGGACCTGTAATATTTGCAAACAAATCCGCCGGAATCGAACCAGTCAATCGGGCATTATTATAAAACAGATGGGTGAACATATAATGACCAACCGGCCCAGACACATTCGCGAACAATCCCGCCGGAATTTCCCCTGATAAATTTTCACAGCCATTAAACAAATGCCCAAAACCAAATTGCTTTCCAACACTAACAAATGGTCCCTTGAACAAATCTGCCGGAATCGGCCCCGCCAGGTTAACACAACCCTGGAATACGCCGCGAAATTGCGAATCGGCAATCGTTCCACTAACCCCATCAAACAAAGTGGACGGTATTGTACTGGTTAAATTGACACAATCCTTAAAGGCCTCTTTGAAACTTGGTTGGGACGTACCCAATGTCGGAAATATTGCACCCAACGACCCAGAAATGCCCGCAACATACGGATTACCGGTAAACGCCAATACCGCCGCAGCCCCAGGATATCCCGTGGCCATACCACCAAACCCAATTTGATACGCCCCCGCATTATCATACGTATGCGAATACGTCGCCACATTCGTATTTGTGCGTTCAATCTGTTCAATGGTACCATCCCCCCAATTCACGGTAAAATTACCCGCGGCCTGCATGGTAAAAGAAAATGTAGTCCCCGCCGATAAATATGTTGTTGTTACAATAAATTTATCTTTTGAAAAGAACGGATATATAATCGCATCACTATTCGTAAATTCAAGTGCCGCCAAACCGGTTGAAAACATACCGGCATCGTTAATAATCTGGACCACTTGAGG
>CAMVAR010000050.1 GCA_947165555.1 uncultured Pseudomonadota bacterium
AACCACGGTTCTCATCCTTAACACCGACCACAATAAATTAAAACCGCCGTAACACGGCGGCGGTTTAAATTTATGGTCGGAGTGACAGGATTCGAACCCACGACCTCTACGTCCCGAACGTAGCGCTCTACCAGGCTGAGCTATACTCCGTGAAACAGACGAATTACGAATGAATTATAGTTAACTTATATATTTTTGCAACTTTTTTTTATTTTTTTAAAAAAATGCACTTTTATACTTGTTTTTTTCCCAGAATATAGCATTATTTCCAACAAGTTATCAAATACTATAAACCCGGGGGCAAAAATGTTTGCAACACGTTTTTTAACAAAGAACAAATTTGAAAATTATCAGGACTATATCAAAAACGCCAAACCAGTTGTACCGGATAACTTTAATTTTGCATACGATGTTGTTGATGTAATCGCACGCGAAACACCGGACAAAACCGCTATTATTTGGGTTGATGATGCAAACAATAAAAAGATTTTTTCATTTTCAGAATTATCAAAAATGTCGAATGCGGTCGCAAATTATTTGCTATCCCGTGGCTTGCGACGTGGCGACACGGTTCTATTGTTCTTGCGCCGGCGTTGGGAATATTGGGTTTTGATGATGGCAATGCACAAAATTGGCGTTATTCCGATTCCATCAACCAATCAATTAAAGGCCGAAGATATCAAATATCGAATCAATACCGCCGATTGTCATGCAATCATTGCATTTGACGACGGCCACATCATCCCAGAAATAAAAAACGCAATTGGTGATTCGGATGTTATGTTGATTTCAAACGAAGATATTGCCAATTCAATTAATACTATGCCGGATACAATCGAACGCGTACCAAATGAAAATACCGATACTATGGTGATTTATTTTACCAGTGGGACAACAGATTTACCAAAAATGGTTGCGCATAATTACACATACCCATTAGGACACATAAATACGGCGGTGTTTTGGCAACGTCTGAATGATGACGATATCCACTTTACACTTTCCGAATCTGGTTGGGCCAAATGTTCGTGGGGCAAAATGTATGGCCAATGGTTGGCGGGTGCCACGGTATTCATTTTTGATGTAGCGGGTATTTTTACCGCCCATGATTTATTAACTGCGATGTCTGAAAATGGTGTAACATCGTTCTGTGCACCACCAACTGTATATAAAATGCTGATTCACGCAGATGCGACAAAATACAACCTGACCAAATTGGTCAAGGCCGACGTCGCCGGCGAGGCACTAAATCCAGAGGTTTATGAACGTTTCCTGAAAATGACCGGAATAAAGTTGCACGAAGGATTTGGTCAAACCGAAACATGTGTGCAATTATTCACAAATGAATGGATTGAACCCAAACCTGGCAGTATGGGTATGCCCGCGGCCGGTTGGGACATAAAACTGTTGGACGAAGACGGCCGTCCCGTCCCCGATGGCAAGGTCGGCGAAATCTGTGTATCATTGGAAAACGGGCACCCCGTTGGTTTGTTTCAACAATATTATAAAAATGAAAAATTAACAAACATGGCATTTCGTGATGGCTATTATCATACCGGCGACGTTGCATATCGCGATTCGGACGGATATTATTGGTTTGTTGGCCGCAATGACGATTTGATAAAATCATCCGGATACCGTATCAGTCCATTCGAAGTTGAAAGTGTATTGTTGGAACATCCCGCCGTTCGCGAAGTCGCCGTAACCGGTGTCCCCGACCCATCACGTGGTATGGCGGTCAAGGCAACGATTGTTTTGAATAAGTATTTCCAGGGTACCGATGTTTTAATTCGTCAATTACAAGACCACGTCCGGAATCGTACGGCGGTATATAAATATCCCCGTATTATCGAATTTGTGGACAGCCTGCCTATGACAATATCCGGAAAAATCCGTCGTGCATTGATTCGCACACTGGACAGCGCGAAAAAAACAATCGGGCTTGGTAAAGACGACGAGAAATAATCAAGAAAACAATTAATCCGTCACGGGGTTGGCGTGATATGTTTGATTATTGTATTTGAAATTAAGCGTATTTGCCCCGCCCGTGCCACTTTCCAATGGAATATAGCATATTTGACTATTGCCGAACTGAATGTTTACCGCCGGTGTAGTGGTCTTTTCGTTATATAGTGGGAATTTCGGTCCATGTGATGTCATTAACCGTGTTGCCCCCGCGGTACATGTGGTAACACACGGATTATCCGGATCCGGTTCACATGATACTTTGCCATCCCAGTAGTCTTCGTATCCAGTAATATACTGTTTCATTCCACATGGACACGATGTCCATAATTGAGTACCGAAAAAAGACCTAGCCCACATATTTTCCATGTTTGGTGAACCATTTGCAATCAGCCCCGCAAATGTTGTGGGGGGTATATAGCCGGATAAACTGGTACAATTAGAAAATGTGTGCACAAACATTCTCTGCGCACCCGTCGTTATACCACTGAATAAATCCGCAGGAATGGATGTTAAACTGGTACATCCATAAAATGTGGAAGAAAACATACTGTACGCACCCGTCGTTATACCACTGAATAAACCCTCAGGAATGGATGTTAAACTGGTACATCCAGAAAATGTGGCAGAAAACATATTAGTCGCACCAGTCGTTATACCACTGAATAAACCCTCAGGAATGGATGTTAAACTGGTACATCCAGCAAATGTGGAATTAAATAGTCCTTCAACACCCCCTATCGTTACACCACTGAATAAACCGTCACCTATCGATGTTAAACCGGTACAATCCTTGAACGTCATTTCAAACATCTCGTCTGCCGCACCGCTTACACCGGAAAACAGGTTTCCGGGAATTGATCCAGTTAAACCGGTACAACCAGAAAATGTGCTCCTAAACATATACAGTGCCGCACCACTCACACCGGAAAACAGGTTTTCGGGAATTGATCCAGTTAAACCGGTACAACCGTAAAACGTCATTTCAAACATCTGCCGTGCCGCACGACTTACACCGGAAAACAGGTTTTCGGGAATTGATCCAGTTAAACCGACACAACCGTAAAATGTGCCTGCAAACATAGACTCTGCCGCACCACTCACACCGGAAAACAGGTTTTCGGGAATTGATCCAGTTAACCCAGTACAACCGTAAAACGTCCGATAAAACATACCGCCCGCCGCACCACTCACACCGGAAAACAGGTTTTCGGGAATTGATCCAGTTAAACCGGCACAACCGTAAAACGTCTGATAAAACATCTGGACTGCCACACCACTCACACCGGAAAACAGGTTTTCGGGAATTGATCCAGTTAAACCGGTACAACCGTAAAACGTCTGAAAAAACATATACGATGCAGCACCACTCACACCGGAAAATAAGTTTTCGGGAATTGATGTTAAGTTGATAGCCCTATAAAACGTTCGGTAAAACCGAGGTACTTTATATTCTGTACTCTCAGAAACCCATGGAAACATTGTCAACAAATTACCCGATATCGATGCGATTTTGCCTTGGCTTCCATTCGTTGAAGTATAAAAACTTATCGCTGCTATGTTGGTACTGCTGGAATAGCCCGTTGCCGTGCCACCGAATCGAATAGTTTTTACCCCACCGGTTGAATATGTACATGTGTATTCCTCATATGTTCCAGTTGTATTAGAACGGGTAATGGTTTTACCGGATACTCCGGTGCCGCTTAATACACCATCTGTGCCACAATCAACATAAAACGTTCCGGATGTGGATAAATAAAAGTTGAAAACGTCACCTGCGCTTAATTCCGTTGTCGTTAATGCGAACTTAGCCTCTTCACATTGTGTTCCATCACCAAAAACATCAATTTGGTCGGATGTGCATGCAAACGCCGCAGATGTGGCGCAAATACCGATAAAACACGCAAATAACGCAATCAAGAATTTCTTCATATTGTCATTCCCTCACCTTGTGATAAAAATGAAACCACCGAAAAGATTTGTTCGAGTGGTTGGAGGTTCAGAACTATAATGTGTTAAATAGTGGGCTTATTCTGTATATTCGCCTCCCTCCAACCACATGGCTGGAGGTGTTTTTTGTCCCCACGGACAAACACATTTACGGGTTCTGATTCCCCACCAATGGAACACCCATCGGCACAACAATTATAACACATTTGTGTTATTTTATCCAAACAAAAAACGCGCCAAACGACGCGTTTTGATTCAAAACATGTAAATCAGTTCAACTTTTTCAACACCAACGATGCATTTGTGCCGCCGAAACCGAATGAATTAGATAGCGCGACATTGACATCACGTTTTTTGGCAACATTCGGAACCAAATCAAAATCCCCAACTTCGTCAATCGGGTTTTCCAAATTGATTGTCGGCGGAACAATTCCATCACGAATCGCCAATGTACAGAATATCGCCTCTACCGCGCCGGCAGCCCCCAATAAATGTCCCGTCATAGACTTTGTCGAAGACATACATGCACCCGTCCCGGCAAACATATTCTTAACCGCCATTAATTCACCAACGTCCCCCAGGCCGGTTGATGTTCCATGCGCATTGATATAATCAACATCCGCCGGTTTTAATCCTGCATCACGTAATGCGGCCGCCATTGCGCGCGCACCACCTTCGCCGCCGGTGGCCGGTGCGGTAATATGGTACGCATCACCAGACAGACCATAACCGGCAACTTCGGCATAAATTTTGGCACCGCGTGCAACCGCGTGTTCATATTCTTCCAGTACCAGAATCCCCGCACCTTCGGACATAACAAACCCATCACGATTCATATCCCATGGACGGGACGCACCGGCCGGGTCATCATTACGCGTACTTAATGCCTTCATGGCCGAAAAACCCGCAACACCAATTTTACCAACCGCACCTTCGCAACCACCGCATACCATAATATCGGCATCACCATGTTGAATCAAACGCACACCTTCACCAATACTGTGCGCGCCGGTTGCACATGCGGTAACCATCGCAACATTTGGGCCACGTAAACCGTATTTTATTGAAATATGTCCCGCCGCCATATTGATAATACATTTTGGAATGAAAAACGGACTAATATGCCGCGGGCCATTATTTGCCAATTCAATACAATTTTCATATATTGTATTCAGACCACCAATACCACTGCCAACGGAAACACCAACGCGGTCAAAATCACCATCATATTTATCCAGTCCTGCATCACGTATCGCATCGTCTGCGGCAACAACACCATACAAAATGCTTTTATCCATTTTGCGCTGTTCCCGTGGTTCGACAACCGCATCAGGATTATACATTCCCGGCGCATCACCACGCATTGGCACACCGGCAATTTGGCACGCCAAATCCGACGCATCAAATTCATCAATTTTGCGCACACCGGACCGCCCGGCCAAGATATTTTTCCACGCATATTCAACACCACATCCAACCGGCGAAACAATTCCCATGCCCGTAATAACAACTTTTTTCATAACATATTCCTTTGTAAAGTTACATAAACATTACCACATAATAATACGTTTTGGACAAAAAATACAGAAAAAAAGTCCGTCACGCCAATAATAACTTGCC
>CAMVAR010000051.1 GCA_947165555.1 uncultured Pseudomonadota bacterium
GTTTTCAATATCCTGCACTGCGCTCATTGCACCAACCACTTTTGTCCCATCTTGCAATGATTGCCGTGTCACCCGCCGTTTCTGAGTAAACCCAGCTCGCTCTACAAAACGTTGTTTTTTACTTTCATGTACACACTTAGCAACCTGTCTGCCGCTTCTCATGTCCTGTATAAATCCTTTAAATTCTGGATCGTATTCTAACTCCTTCAAGGCCGCGTTAATTATATCAGGAGAGCTTCTTGGAAAATCTTTGTCTTTTGCTAAATCATAATTTGATAGCCATTCATCTGTTTTTTGTGGATAGTGCTGAAATCCTGCTTTTTCTGCAAACAATTGCTTTTTACTTTTGTGTATGCAATCAACAATATTACCAGCTCTAGTTTTCATTTTTTGAATGAACCCTTTAAACTCCGAATCGTGTTCAAATTTACCCAATGCTTTTCGTATATTTCGGTGGCTTCTGCTTGGAAAACTCTCATCGTTCATTAAATCAACAACAGATAGCCATTCATCCGTCTTTAGCGGATATACAAACCCTGATTTTGCCGCGAATAATTGTTTTTTACTTTCGTGTATGCACTTGGCAATCTGGCTGCCTATTTTCATATCACGTATAAATCCCTCAAATTCCGGATTGTGTTCAAATCTGGTCATTGAATCGTTGATAGCTTTTAGATCACCACGTGGAAAACCTTCATCTTTTGCCAAATCATTAGCCGACAACCATTCTGCCGTTTTAGTCGGATAGTACCTAAATCCAGCTCTTTCTGCAAACAACTGTTTCTTGCTTTTGTGTATACGCTTGGCGATGTGACCGCCATTGCTCATATCTCGTATAAAACCTTCAAATTCCGGATCATGTTCCAGTTCAACTAAGGCTGTGTTGATTTTCACTGGGTACCCACTTGGAAAATCTTCGTCTTTTGCCAAATCTTTAGCCGACAACCATTCATCCGTTTTTTCGGGAATAAACTCGTCCGCTATGCGTTCCTCAGCTCGACGATTCAATTTGATTAGGGTTGCACTGTCAGTGATTAACTTATAATCTACAAATTCTACGTTATTGTGTTTATGTATTCTGGCGGGATTTTGTTCAGCTAGTTTTTCTTGAATTTTCTTTGGGTCCAGAACCACATTACCCTCAGCAATATCTTTGAATAGTATCTGATGAGAATTCGATGCTGTGTATAAAATATCTTCATCTTGTGCATCTGGTGTGCTACGAAATAGTGTATCTATAACGAAAGCAAATTTATATTCATTATTTTCATCAATTCGTATCGCACGACCGGCGGTCTGTTCCGCTTTGACCCGCGACCTTGTCGGATAATTTATACATAAAGCAACCGTTACATCATCGAAGCCCTCGGTTAATGTACCAACCTGACATGCAACAGTGTATCTGCCAGATTTAAATTCGCCTTTTAAACGATCATATTCTTTATCGCTAATTCCAACTTTGTGTAAAGATATTGCAACATCACGTCCCATAATTTCGTTTATTTTTGCTGCCTGTAAATCTGCAATCGCGGCATTTGGGCAGTTTATTATTGCTTTCAAACGATGAAAGTCTACCCCTGTTTCTTCGTCAAAACTTTCAGCATAAACATGTGCGATTTCCGTTGCCAGTGTTTCTGGGCTGATTTGTGTCGTTATTTTTTCATAATCATAATCACCGATATTTGTCAAAGGCACCGAAGACAAATCGCAAACAACACTTGAACGATAAAAGACATTTTTTACCGGACACAACACACCTCTATCTACAGCGTCCGGGATATTCATAGCGTATATTTCAGTATTTAACATATTCGCAATTGCACGATTTGCTTCATATTTTGGCGTGGCGGTAAAACCTATAATTGGAACAAATTTATTATAAAAAGTTAACCGTTCAGAAATCTTTTCGCCAAGCATATGATGTGCCTCGTCAGCAAAAATTAGTCCCACATCGTTAAAATCTACAACGCCGAATAATTTTCCCAATGAATTATAGGTTGTAATAACAACATCACTATTGATATTCTTTTTCTGCCCGCTGTACTCTGTTGCGGTAATGTTTGCAAATTTTTCTAGTTTTTTCTGTGTTTGTTCTATCAGTGATAAACGTGGCACAATTATTACAATTTTTTGGTGTTTTTTTGTACCGGTTGCAATAAGCGCATCAAAATAAGCACGTGCCATACGCGCAAACATGACTGTTTTGCCATAACCAGTTGGTAATTTAAAATAACTGTGTGCTATTTGTTCGTCTGTAAATTTGTCGGACACAAGTTCACGAAAAACCTCACGTTGTTGCTTGTCACGCCACGTGGGCCAGGCATCCGCATCGGCTATCTGCCTGGCAAGACCCGTACGTAAAAGTTCCACATCTGTTGTATCCATATTTAGACCAGCCTTATGGCTTGTATTGTACCATAAAAAATTGATATGTGCCACAAAAACGACAAAGAGCACCCAAATGCAGACAGGTTATATTTCTCTCTTTTGTGCTGAGTTTTGCCGCATAAAAATTCCCTGATATTACCTGTAATTAACATATCTAATACCGTCAAATATTACAACTCTGCCAGTATTAAAATCTTAAAAAAACACTATATTGCGCGGCATAGGCGCAATTTTGCACCGCCGGCCCGAACCACCCCATGTTGGGGTGGTGCGGGCGATTTTTTGCCGTTTTGCGTTTATTTCACTTTACATATTGCGGGGGTCAAATACCGACAGACCGGTACAATCCACGCCGCAACGGCACCATCGATGCAGCGTGGGACGCACAGGGCGAAGCGCAATTCTCCGTGCAGTGGTCGCTGACGTTGCCGGGGGCCATGTAGCCACTGTACACCCAACGCGACAGGGCCGGACGCAACATTTTACAATAGCAATAGACACCCGTGCTGTACACATTCATGTTTTGATTTGTCGCAACACATCCCCCAGTTTTGCAATCGGCTGCGCATGCGGCAATCCCACTGATTATGCCATAGCTAAATTTGGTTGACCATGTTTTACCCGTTCCGGTACTGCCATTCGATTTGCCATTTATTACAGGGTCCAAAACAATCATTGTGGCGTCATCTTGGACACACATGTTTGCGCCGTATGACGGCACAAACATCATGCCCGCAATGGTTATTGCGCACAGCGATGTTATTAGTTTATTCATTTGCCTTTCTCCTTTTTTGTTTTAATCATGTTTCCCTTTTGCGCCCCCGGCATGGTCCCATCCCGCGGTGTCAATATTTTCAACCGAAATAAATTCATTCCAAAGATTACCAAATCGCCGTGTAAATCGCACCACGGAAATTCGCATTTTCGCGAACCAATGTCGCGCATGATGTCGTACAATCCGCCGCACATGCCGCATCCGACGCGTACGATTTGTTAAATACCCAATCCGATACCGCCGGATATGTCATCCCACACCAACAATTTTCACCAACATCAATCGTTGCCGTCGATACCGAACCGTCCGCGACACCATGTGTGCCCACAATTTCATTACATGCCGCCACACCATAGACCCGATTGCCACCCGCCGCGGTTTCAGAGCCATATTCACGCGACGATGTGAAATATTCAAATGTTACATAAAATGTCCCATCAGAATTTACCGTTTGGGATATGCCATCGCGTGATTTTACCAATGTCGCAACGTACGAATCGGTATGTATGCACATCGTCGTCGCATGTGCGTGCACGCACGCAAATATTGTCATAATTATTAATAATATTCTTTTCATTTCTTTGCCCCCATTGTTATTTTGTTGATTTTTATCCCGGCCAAACCGTATCAAATAAATTCGAACGCATGACCGAATCGTTCGCAACCGATGTCGCGCACGCCGTCGTGCAATTTGTCGCACATTCCGAATCAGACGAATAATCCCCACCGGAAACCCATTCTGATGTCATCGGAAATAACATGCCGCACCAACATCGCGCCCCAAATAACCCACCCAAAATCGCATCATTCGTTTTCATGGCCGATGCATCATCGTTACCAACAACATGCAAATCCGTTATGTCATCAGAACACAATGCAACACCATCAATGTATTCGGTGCCACGATTTGATGTGTTATAATTAAATGATACACGAAATGTTCCAATGCCCGTTGTGGAAATATCTGATTTCGTGGTAATTGTGCCATCGCGCCCCCGCAGGACAAGCCCAATATAAGAATTGGTATGAACGCACATTGATGCACCAAACAACGGTGTGCCAACAAATAACCCCAAAAATATAACCAAAAATTTATTCATTATAACCCCCAAAAATACAATTTCGCCATTCGGGTCAATGTCATGGCACGACCCATAGGGCCGCCCCCCACGGTACAACAGGATGCACAATTGTGACCGTGCAACCGATTCCCATACACATGGGAATTTCTGGTACTAGTTAGTAACATGGTACACACCCCCATCACCATCATTCAAATTCATCGTCCCATCCGCCGCGCCGGGCAACAAATTGATATAACATATATCACCCCTCCCCGTACCGGTGTTGGAATCAACAAGTTGGAAATTTAATGATGGCGTTGTACTTTTTTCGGCATACAATGGCCAACTGCGCCCATCAGATACACGCAATGTATGCATGCCCGGGATTGCGCAACCGGATGCACACGTGTCAACGCCGGTGTGCGTGTATCCAATATCACACAATGGTGTACATAATTCAGAACTGAGACCATCCGTGTACATATAGCATAAATTTGTGTCCGTATCGGTCGTAACCGCATCGTTATACAACGAATAATTCGTCGCGCATTCCAACACGGTTGTTTGTTCTTCGTTATCGTCGGTTATTGTTTTTTCAACACGACGCGCGAACGTATTTGATGGAACAACATCATAATGCCCGGTCGGACACCCCGCACGCGGATTATCGACACAACCCGCGGTGGTCGGATACTGACCAAAACCGCACCGAACTGATGAATTTTGTTCAACATAACTGATGTTGCGACGGCTTAATAAAACCTGGTACCCGTTGATACAGGATGCAGAATACGCCTCCATAAATGTATAAATACTGTTGGTAATGGCACCAAAACCAGCATCACATATCGCAGAATCGTATTCGCGACATGTCCCAGATAAATAATATTGGCCCGTTGGGCAACGCACCGAATTTCCAACAACATTATCAAAACGCGTTACGTAATTACGACTTAACATTGGACGATAGCCCGCAATACACGCACCGCCATGTGCATAATCAAATGTGGCAACGGCGTTTTGACCACTATTTAAAAAACCGGAATCACATGTCGCCTGGGTCAAATTAACGCATGTGCCATTTGAATACCGCTGGCCAATGGCACACCGTGTAACCGAACGCGGAACCGGGCGGGTAATATTGTAATCATACGTGAATGTTTCGTATCCACCGGGACATCCATCGGTTGACATTATGGTCAAACTATCCGGGTGAATATTATCAGAATATAATGAACGAAAACCATTGCCACATGTGCCGTCTGCGTGCGCAAC
>CAMVAR010000052.1 GCA_947165555.1 uncultured Pseudomonadota bacterium
ACCCATTCCGACGGCGGATTTTTATATGTAAAAAGTGTATCAAAAACCAAGGTTTAAAATCAACCACTTTTTTTAAAAAACTAAATTTTTGTTTTTATGTAAAAACAACGTGTTATAAATTTTAATTTTTCCATCCGGGGTGTATATAAAAAACCTTGGTTTAAATTGTACCAGTTTTTAAAAGTGTGCACGAGGCTTTTTTCCCAGTAATATGAAAAACGCTTGTATTTATTGAAAAAAAATGTATTATCTTAGAAAAATTGTTGTGTACAATATGTTACATACGATTTTAAATGTCCCGCAATCATAAGATTCACTGCCCAATAATGCAATGGCCTTATCGGTAATGAATTGAATGATTGCGGGGTTGGTAAATTATTAACAAAAGGAAATAATGAAAAATGGTTAGATTACATAAACACGTCGAACCGGAAACGTTATCTCATCCGGACCAAGACACAGATTTTTCGGTACACATTGCCGCGGATGGCGCACATGATTCCGGTGATGAACACCGTCAACCCGAATCTGACAAGAACGATGACCGGATGTATTTTATGGCCCTTGGTGGGTTGGAACATGTTGGTCAAAACATGTACTTGTACAAATATCGTGGTAAATACTTGGTGGTTGATTGCGGCATGGGATTTCTGGAAGAAGAAATTGGTGCCGGCGATGTCCAATATTGTGACACAAAATGGCTAGAAAAGCGCAAGAAAGATGTTATCGGTTTTGTTATAACCCATGGCCACGAAGACCACATCGGCGCATTAAAATACATTTGGCCAAAGTTCAAAAAACCGATATATTGTACCCGATTCCCGGCGGAAATTTTGCGTCGCACATTTCGTGGCATTGAATTAGATTTTAATCCGGCGCGCGATATTGTGGAATTTGACGCGCATGGCGCGACATTGGATTTGTCGCCATTTACCGTTGAAACATTTCATGTTAGCCACTCTGTCCCTGAGGCCCAGATGTTAATCATTAAAACCGATGCGGGCAAGGTATTACATACAGGCGATTGGACATTTAATGACAACAACCCGATTGAACCCGGAACTGATTATGCACGCCTGCGCGAAATTGGGTCAGACCCGCGGTTATTGGCATGCGCGTGCGATTCAACATCTGCGTCGCGCCAAACCGTTCAAACGACCGAGGTCCAGGTCCGTGATACACTAACCAAAATTATGATGGATGCCCCGGGGCGTGTGATTGTTACCGGATATTCGCGCAGTTTGGCACGAATCAAGATGTTTGCCGATGCGGCACGCGCCGCCGGCCGTGTTGCCGCGATTAAGGAACGCAGTAACCCAAACCCGGTGCCATATGTCGGATTGCCGGAATTTCGTGAGATAGCCATAGAATTCGGCTATTTAAACGAAGACGATGTTTATCTGCATTCCGAAATCAAAGATTTGCCCGCCGAAAAACAGGCCATATTTCTTACCGGGTCCCAGGGGGAAAAATTCGCGATGTTAACCCGTCTGTGCCGGGGCCAGGTCAAAGAATTAAAATTGATGCCGACCGACACAATTGTGTTTAGTTCTATTATCATTCCCGGTCGCGAACAGGATGTATCATTCCTGTACAATAAATTGGCCAAAATGGGTATTCACACCCATACGATTTACGACACCGACCATATCCACGCCAGTGGTCATGCCGGCCGGCCCGAATTAGAACGGTTTTATGACATGGTGCACCCGATGGTGTCTATTCCGATGCACGGTGATTACATCAATGAAATGCTGAACGGGAAAATGGCGATGGAACGTGGCGGAGCCAAGCACATGATGTTGGTGCGCAATGGTGAAATGATTGCATTATCGTTAAATTCAGAGCCATATGTATGCGAAACCATTGAAACGGGTTTTGTCGTGATGGAGGGTGAAACCGAACGCAGTGCCAACGACCAGGTATATAAAACTCGCAAACGTATTGCGTCCAATGGCGCAATATTTGTCACATTACCGGTTGATAAACGCGGATTTTTAAAAGGCACACCCGAGGTATCCAGCGCAGGCATATTTGAATCTGATACCACCGGTTTCATGAAACGCCAGATTCAGATTGAAATCACACGTGCAATTGATGGGTTAACCAAAACCGAACGCAAGGTCCAAGATAACCTGGTTCGGGTGACCCAGGCGGCCGCGAACAAGGTCGTGCGTGCATCACTGGGGGCGGATAAAAAACCGCAATACACTATTCATTTTGTTAAAAAATAGACAAAGACGTGTTGACACGCCCCACCATTGTCCTATTGTGTTGGACGTTGTGGGGCGTTTTTTTGTTTTGGTAATGTTGGGAATAAAAAAAAATTCTGGACATTAAATCTGAATTTTTATAAAATATCAACCGTAAAACCCAAAAAAAAGGAAAGGATATGCTAAAAAAAGAAACCAAGAAAACAAACGCGCGCACAACCGCGAAACGTACCGTTAAAACGGTTGCCGAACCAATGCCTGAAATGCACGAATGCCACTGTGGTGCGGGATGCAGATGTGGCTGTGGCGGAAAAATTAAAAAATTCATCGTATTGTTGATTGTATTTATTTTGGGATTTGCGGTGGCAAAGTTTACGTGTTGCCGTGGTGGACATCGTGCGCCAAACATGATGAAGCCAACATTTGAAAACGGATGTATGGTTATGGAATCTGTGAAATGCCCGAAAATGCGTGAAATGTTGTCGCGGGCGGACGCGGATATGAACGGATGTATTACCATGGACGAATACAAATCGGCAAAACGTGAAATGCATCACAATATGCGCAAACATCACGAACATCGTATGAATGATATGGTTGATGAAGACTAAAACTATCATCAGGAATTTATTATAACACCACCGATTGGGTGGTGCTTTTTTTATACATATTCAAACCAGATGGAAATCCGGTTTGGGGCTTTCACAGGCCCGGAAACTGTGCCGCGGGATTTATCTGGAATGATTATGTAACACAAATTATACACTGTATGGAACAGATGTTGATATATGTTTTTTGTATCAATTGATTTCCCCGCCATACCATGTTTCACGATATGGCGGGTAAATTATCATTGTTACCTTCCATTCATTGGTGCAAAAGAATAGTTCATTTTTAAATGGTTTGCATCGTATGTTTTATTCATAATACCCAACGTATCTTCGACAATAACAATTTCTTCGTTTGTTGGAATCATAAATACCTTGACACGGGAATCCGGTGTGGAAATTTCGCATTCGCCCGCATCCAATCGTGCCAACGCCAGCTTGTTTTTTTCCGGGTCCAGTTTAATTCCCAATTCTTCCAATCCGGCACAGAATTGTTCGCGCAGATAATCGTCGTTTTCACCAACGCCCGCGGTAAAGACCAACGCATCCACATGTCCCAATTCGGCCATAAACGCACCGATATATTTTTTTACACTGTGCACCTCCATATCCAGTGCCAATTTACAATCCGGATTGGTGTCACGATTACTTTCTACATCGCGTCGGTCGGCAAAGCATTTTGTAATTGCCAAATGTCCCGAATCTTTGTTCAAATGTTTTGTCATTTGCTCCGGACTTAGTTTCAGTTCTTCCATCACATACAGCAATGCGCCCGCATCCACATCACCCGGTCGTGTACCCATCATCAGCCCCGCGGTCGGTGTCATGCCCAACGTTGTATCAACCGCGCGCCCATTTTTGATTGCGACACCCGATGCGCCCGACCCAATGTGCATGGTAATCAGGTTGCATTCGTCCGCCGGTTTGCCCAACATCGCCGCCGCGCGTTTAGATACGTACAAATGACTGGTCCCGTGAAAACCATAGCGTCGCACCCCCAATTCGCGATACCACGCATCCGGCACCGCGTATCTGTATGCGTATTCTGGCATAGTCTGTAAAAATGCGGTGTCAAATACAGCGACCTGGGTTGCATTTGGTAACATTTGGCGCGCGCTTTCAATTCCCATCAATGACGCCGGAATATGCAACGGCATCAGATTACGCCATTTTTGAATTTCCCGCATAACATCATTGTCAATTTCAACCGATGATGCGAATTTTGACCCGCCCATAACGACACGATGTCCAACACCACGGATTTCATTCATATCAATTGACGCTTCGCGCAGCATGAACATAACGACATTTAATGCCTCGTTATGATTTTTCATTTCTGTTTCTTTTTTCTGTTTTGTACCATCTGGATATTTTTGTGTAATAAAAGAATCCGGTGACCCGATTTTTTCAACATTACCGCCAACGATTTGTTTTTTTGTTTGCGCGTCAAAAACCTGATATTTCAGGCTGGACGAACCACAGTTCAACGCCATAATATACATATTTCTATCCTTTTTGTTGAATAAGTTAAATTAAATGAATTATCACGGTAAAGTTTAGCATCCGCCACACGCAATTTCAACACAAAAATCCCCACCATTTTGGTGGGGAAAAATTAACGTAGGGTATACCCGGCCAGTTTTTGTGCGAACATATCTTGAACTGTGTCCGCATTACTGGCCTGAATTTTTGATGCACGTCGCAATCCATGCCGCCGCAGACGCGGGTCCTGTAACGTGTCCCAATATCCCATTAAATGTTTATAAATATCCATCGGTTTGCCATCTGCATCCGCTTTGTTTAGTTTATCAAGCCGTTCTTTGCGTTTATTGATGTTTTTCTGGGCTTCGTTAATTTCTTGCGTTGCCTTGTGATAGTTATCCAGTTGCTGTTGGCGGTTGTATTTTTGTATCTGGGCTTTGTCAAGGTGGGCTTTGGCACCACTAGCGGCCAATGCCGCTTCTAATTGTGCAACATATCCACGCGCCCCCGTCAAGTCATCTTCGGCACTATTGATATCAAGGCCCGTTAGGTCATAATCTGGGGCCATACCAATACTGCTTAAATCTATTTTACCATTGAACCCCAGTTGTTTTTTTATGTTTTCTTTTAACGATTTTTTTATATCCAAACGTTGATTCGCAATGGCGGCATATATTGCATTTTTTTCGTCGGCGGACAATCTGGCATCGGCCGCCGTGTTGGCTTGTTCGTCGCCCAAATCATCTAAGTCTTTCTTTGCCTGGGCATACATTGCGGCGGCGGAATTAATAAAAGATATTGTTTGTTCAAACTCTTCAACAATTGGTTTATATATTGCTTCGCGTCCTGCCCAGAAATTTATGTGGCGTTGTGTTGCCGTTAAGACGTTTTTATCGGATGTGCCCGCGCCATAGATTGGGTTGCCGGCGGCATCACGGCGTAAATCCGCCATTGCATCCGCCTGGTTTTTGGTTGCCTTGTCCAACAATTTTTTATATTCCGACCGTGTGTCGGCACCCCCACCAATCGGGGCGGCGGCGGTGTCGGCCGCATACGCATCCGCGGCCGACGCCCGTTCTGCGGTACGACGCGCATCATAGTCGGCGTACGCCTGACGCATTTTTTGGTTTTTTAATCGGCCGTTAAATTTCGTGCCAAATCGACGAAACCGGTTTGTCGCAAATGTTGCGCCATAC
>CAMVAR010000053.1 GCA_947165555.1 uncultured Pseudomonadota bacterium
GGGCTTATTCTATATATTCACCGCCCTCCAACCACCACTGGTTGGAGGAGTTTTATGTCCCCACGGACACCGAAAAATTAGAGGTTATGACGCCCCAATGTGGTAACCCACCACATCAAGGACATTGTATCATAAAATCGCACTAAGTACAAATAAAAATATATTGCGACACCCCGCCCCGTTCCACGGGGCACCCCTCTGGCCAGAGGGGAACTTTGGCATAAACCGGTTGTAAACCATAATTCCCCTCTGGCCAGAGGGGTGGCGGGTGGAAGCCGCCGGGGTGTCGCATAAAAAACACGGGCGCATCCGCCCCCGCACTAACCCCTGCCCCACGAAGCCTTGGCGAAGTGGGGACTAACTACCAACACCTACATCCGCATTGGCATTAAAATAAATAATGCATCGGTATCTTTGTTGGTTGATTTGATAATCGTCGGCGAAAGTGGGTCTTGCATTTCCATCTGGAATTTTTCACCTTCGACCTGGCCTGCGACATCCAACAAGAACTTTACATTAAACGTAACGGTAAATGACGCATCACCATTATATTCAATATCCAATTCCTGGGTTGCGGTACCGGCATCAGGGCTGGACGCGTTGACCACCAACTTATTCATAGAAAATGTCAACTGAACCGATTTTGTTTTATCAATACTGGCCACCGACACCAAATCAACGGCATTCACAAACTGTTTGCGGTCCATAATGGCAATTTTGTCATTACCCTTGGGAATAACGACGCGATAATTTGGATATTGGGCATCAACCAATTTACTGGTCAAAATTGCGGCACCAATCGTAAAGCGCGCCTTGGTATCCGACAATTCCACGTTGACATCATCAACGGTCGCATCTTCAAGCAATTTAGACAATTCGCCAATCACACGACGTGGCAAAATCACAGACGGCATTTCAACCGCGCCCGCCGGTGCCGCCATCGCACACAGTGCCATACGCTGGGCATCGGTCGCGACCGCGGTCAATTTATTTGAACCATCATCATTTGATATATGGAAATAAATCCCGCCCAAATGGTAACGTACATCATCGGTTGGTATTGCAAATTTTGTCTGATTAATCAAATGCGCCAAATCACCGGTTGTCATTTGAAATTTTGTGGTCAAATTACTGCCCGCCATGGCCGGAAAATTTTCCGCCGGCAATGTTGGCAAATGGAACACGGCACGACCACTGGACACAATCAGCAAATCCCCCGATTGTTTAAACGATATTTCGGCATCGTCCGGTAATTTACGAACAATATCGTACAACATCTGGACCGGAACCGTTGTTTTGCCCGCCAACGTTACATCAGCGGTCACATGTTCAACCAATTCCAAATCAACATTTGTCGCAGACAAAACCAAATCATCTGCAACTTCTAACTTAACATTCATCAAAATAGGCAATGTTGCGCGTTTTTCAACGATAGACTGCATATGCCCCAACGCCCGGATTAAAACCTGACGAAACACAGAAAATTCCATTTTACACTCCTGTTTCTGTAATAAAAATCTGTTCCTACATTCTCAGAGGTGATTGTACCAAAAAATGCCGATTCGGTGCAAGACCAAAAAGCACCCAAAAATTAATTATTTATTTGAATCCAAATTTTTACCTATATTTATAACCCGTTGTGCCAATTCGCCGGGTGCCATATCCATCCATTCGGGGTCCCCACGACGTGACGGCGCACCACTTTTCAATGCGGTCCTGCACGGATGCGGGTCCGCCAACCAATTTTCCAACAAATCCCCCGCCAACAAACCAACGCCGGCACCCGCAACCAGCCCAATACCACCCGTAATCGGTGCCAACAACAACCCCAATCCGGTTGCAGATAAGGCCTTACCGGCGATTGCGGCCCCGCTAATCTTAATATCAGGTTCGGCCAAGTTACCCGTAATAGTAATTGTATTAACAACATTTCCGGTTATCGATAATTTGATTCCGCGCACCGGTATCGTGGTTAATGCCAACTTTATCGTTTCCGCACCCAAATTAACATCCCCGTCCAACAAAATGTTTATTGCGTTGGTTTCCATGGCAACCCCATTATGCGTTTCAACCACACCATCACGCAGTTTTAAATTCACCGACATACAATTTATTGTCATCTGGTCATATTTTTTATTTGAACTAAACAGGTCGTGTATACTGTGCCGCAAACTGGTTAAAAAATCTTCACCATACATGTACGCAACCAATTCAGAATGGGCATAGCCCGGCCGTGCCGCGGTCATACGCAGTGGCCCGGTAATAGTTTGCATAACCTGGGACAGGTTGGTACCACTGGCCTGGACATAGGTGTCAAAATTTAATGGCAATCCCGATATAAAATTATTTGTATGTATTTGTTCCAGTATCTTACCCAACGTAACATCACGCCCTATTCCGCCCATTTCCAAATGCATACGGCCATCTGGGTCAATGGCACCATCAATTGCGGCATTTATCGTACCATCGGCAAATCCGGTATTTACACCGACATGCAAATTTGCATCACGCACACTGGCATTTATTTTCAGATTGTCCAACATTAATTTTTTATACACAATCAATTGTCCAACATCAACGGTTGCCGAAATCCTTTTATCATATAAATAATCACCAAACAACGGCATATCGTGAAACACATTTGGCGCATGCCTATTATTATGTGACTTGCCCATGTATAATTCAGGAAACAATTCTGGTAAATTTATTTTTTTCGACGCCAGTTTAACATTTATTTCGGGCGTTTTTTTGGTCCAATCCCAAACACCTGACATGATTATCTCGCTGCCACGGACGGCAATAGACGATTTATGCAATGTCAATTTATTATAGCCCATTCCCCCGGCCAAATTAACGTCTATTCGTGGCATTTTTGGCAATTGTATATTTAAAAATTCTCCAATTGGCGTGACATCTGGAATAGAACCTTTGACAACAAAATCGATTGGCATTTTGCTGGTTCCTTCTAGGGCAACATTGGCGACCAACGTATCGCCATCAGATGAAAATGCAAATTTCACCGGATAGATTTTACGTTCAGAATTATATTTTTCAAACGACACAACAAACGGAATAACCGTTGAATGAATATTCAACCATCCCTTATACTCACGATTTTGCATCCGATTCATATACCGCAACGCTAGGCGTGCCAAATTATACTCCGCCCCACCCACAACCAATTTTAGGTTGCGTATATCCAATCCGCCCAACCCCGGTTCAACAAAAGGATATTCTGATTGTACATCTATCGTCCCAGACGCAGAATTGACATCACCCGATTCTTTACCCTCCTTGACGGTTGGCAAAATATATTCCCCGCGTTTATTCTTATCCAAATAAATATTTGCATCATTAATACGCACATGTTGAATCGTTGGCCGATTAAAGAACAAAGATATCAAATCAATACGAACATCTATGGCGCCGGCTTCAAGAATATTTTTATGCACGGCATTCCCAGAATTTGGTATAACCACACCGCGCATTGTTACACGTGGCCGCAATGACAATTTCCACGACATGTCACCATTGATTTCAATTGGCAAACCCGTCGATGTACGTAATACATTAAGCAAACTGCCACGCAGGCTGTTCATATCTAATTGGGACAACGCGACCACAACCGCGATACAAAATACAGAGATAAACAAAAATACAATACGCGCAATTATTAAAATTTTCTGCTTTTTGGTCATTTCCTAATCCTATATTCCGGACGGCAACGGCAATTCCAGTAAATCAATTACCGGCATTACAAAATCCGGTAATTTTGCATAAAATGTCATCATGCGACCGGTTGCCGGATGCCTGAATGTTAATTTATATGCAAACAAGAATAAATGTTTTGTTGCAACAATTGACCGTAATGCACCATCCGTCACAATATCACGACGCCCGTATAAATCATCGCCCACAATCGGCGCATTCAGGCAAAATGCACTGTGCATACGTAACTGATGCGTGCGGCCGGTTTTGGGTACAAACAAAACCCATGTGAACATTCCCGATGCACGGGTCAAAACACGATATTCCGTAATTGCACGATGCGGTCGCGCCCCGGTGCCATTTTCACGTTCCGGCCCATCAAAAACACGTCCTTTTAGTAAATAGTTATCGATAATCCCATGCGATTGGGCTACATCGCCATTTAACAATGCCAAATATTCTTTGTGCGCATCTTTATTTTGAAATTCCCGTGATAAAACCTGGGCTGCATGCTGATTTTTTGCGACAACCAACAAACCACTGGTTTCCATATCCAAACGATGCACCAATGAAATTTTTGAATACGGAAATAATGCCGCCGCCATTTTATCCACAGATTTTTTTATTCCTGTACCACCCTGAACCGCCAGCCCCGCAGGTTTGTTAAAAACCACAATATCATCATCATTATGAATAATTGCACAACGCAGTGCCTCTAAATCCCCAAGCGAGAAAATTTCGCCCGATTCATCTTTTTTTTCAAGAGTTGCATATTGGGCAATTGTTGGCGGAATCCGAATCACGTCACCCGCGTGTAAAATTTCGCGTCCGGAACATCGTGCGGAATTTACACGTATTTGTCCACCACGACACAATTTATAAAACTGCCGTTGGGGCATAGATGGAAACCTGCGAAAAAACCATCGCATTAAACGTGTACCATCTTCGACCGGGGAAACTGTTAGACTTTGCGCCATACACGCACCTTAATCGCCATAGGTTATACGTACCGTATTTTGACCATTATCCGATTTACAGGCACCACTTGCCCCACCCTGTTTGCCATCAGACATCTGGAAACCAACCGAATCGGTCCATGCCTTGGTCACAAAATATTCACAGTCTGATTTTGACAACCCTGTAATAGACACAATAAATTGGCGAGTATTTGATGGGTCAACGGCCAATTCATAATTACCACCATACGGATTATTTGCCGACATCCCAATGGCACCAAAAATTGTAGAGTTATTTATATTTGAAAAGTCATCATATTCGCCCAACAATTGGCGCACACCGGTTACGATTTGTAACACTTCTTCATTAACCGTATTACGCTTTTGTGTACGCATTGCGGTTGAAATCATCCCAATTGCGGCAACCGTGATAATACCCATAATTGCCAACACACCCAACATTTCAATCATTGACCGTCCAGATTCTTGTTTCATTTTAATTCCTTTGTTTGCTATTTTGATGTTTATATTCTATCATAACCATTATGAATATTCAATTCTTGGATTTAATTGCAAACGCACCGGGGTCACCTGGGGTATATCGCATGTATGGTGCTGATGGAACACTGCTCTATGTGGGCAAGGCCAAGAATTTGGCCAATCGCCTGCGTCAATACATTGACATTTCAAAACTGGAATTGCATAAACAGGTTATGCGCACATTGGTCACACGCGTTGAATGGGAAACGGTCGCGACCGAATCGGACGCACTGTTGTTGGAACAGAAACTTAT
>CAMVAR010000054.1 GCA_947165555.1 uncultured Pseudomonadota bacterium
CCCCTCTGCAACTAATCTTATATGTACATTTGTTACCTTCTCGTTCTTTAAAAACGGCAGATATCGCCGTCGGCGATGCCCAGCCAATTGTTGGGCAAATAAATGAACATGAATGCGTTCCGGTGGTAAATTTAGCAGGCATAGTACTACATTCTTCTTGACCGACACACATCAATGTTGATGCGCCATTTAATTGCATTTTGGGACCATCGCACGATATGGCCCAGGCACAGATCTGACGGTCTGAGAGCTCGCTTCGTGGGGTCACCGTGATACCATCGACCGGCCCCAGTGTGGGACAGGTAAATTCCGCGGCCGGCGTTTGTTCCACACAGGTTGGCAACCCGTCGGCACCCATGACCAAATCATACCCCGCATCGCATGCCAGTGTTGGACACCCGGCCCATAAATTTGCCACAGATGTCCCCTGGTTCCCATAACCGGCCTGATTGGTGTTGGGGTCAACAAAGTATCCGCCGTTAACAGTGGACACCGATGGTAAATTCACCCCAAGATTCGATGGATTTGCCTTTACCTGGACACATGTTGCATGCAAGTCATTATAATGTTTATCAATTGTACATATATTGCGACACACGGTACCCACAATAGGTTTTGGATTAGCTGACCCCAAAACATTACTGTTACACGATACTGTTTTTCCGGGGCTGCGCCAATCTTTACCATTTGTAACCAGATATTTTAAATTATAATTACTACCACAGGCATTGGTGATGCCGGCCGGAACGGGCAATGAATAAGATTCGCCAATTTCACAACTTGTGTATTGTGACGACAAATCCGCACAATTTACATCATTACCAAATTGGTCTTTGAAAGTGTATGCAATGTTGGCGGTGTTGCCCAATGCACTGGTGCATTGGGGATTGTATGAATTACCACCACCGGTCAAACTGTAACCATCGTTGCAATATGTGATATATTTTACCTGGCCTTTGCGCAGACCATTGCTATCAACACCGTAATACAACGACCCAATACGCGGGTCACACGTTGCATTGGCATTATTCGCACATTTACGCGCCCATCCGGCATAGACATCAACATTTATACTGGCATCACCGGCATCGTGGTTCGTTGAAATAATTTGGTTCGTCATTATAACAACCGCATGGTTCCCGATACTAAAAGTTTCTGCGTTTTCGTTTTTGGGATAAAAATCGCTAAATGCCGTGCCATTGGTCGTACCGGCCTCTGTAACAAGATCATTTGGTAAATCAATGCCATTCGGGAAATATTCATTTGGATTAATTTTAAGATAATAACCACGGAATTGATAGTTATCAGATTTCGGCATAGGCAGGTGACCACACATTGCCGGATTCGCGCTATGTGGTGTACACCAAAAATCAGTCTTCGGTTGTGGCGTACATCTTTGGCCGCGGCAAGATAATTTTTTTCCATCATTCCCGCCCGATGTAACATTTACAGGCGAATTCGCGAGCCTGTCATGAAATGTGATGTTAACGTTCCAAATACACCGATTTTTCCAGGTACCGTCAGAATATTTATACCAACAATCAACGTGTTGTGGGTCCAATTGGGTTCCATCGGACCTAAGATACTCTGTATTACCACTGGGGTCAACACAGGTACCATTACCATTCATTTCCAGACCATTTGAACATGTGTATGCCGCCGTATAACGAACGGTTGTACCGGCATTGGCATTAATGGTTGGCGTTTTTGTCACCGATGTTTCACCATCACGAACCCAACCCGTCAATACCGCACCATCAACACGGGTTACGGTTTCATTTAACGTGTCCCCCGTACTGCGCGCCAATGTGGCCGAACCATTTTCCGATTTTCCGGAAATTTCACCACCACGCAGATCCAATACAACGGTTACCCGGTCGTCATCAACGGCACAGTTATTGGACGCATCACGACGCCACCCGGTGTCACAGTCGTATTTTGTTTCAATTGTGGCGTCGGGGGCCACCGCCAGTGCGCTTTTTAATTTTTGTGCGACGTCGGATGCAACATTACCATTGGCGTCAACGATGGCAGTGTCCCGGATTTTTATACCGGAAAAAACCTCGCCACGGGCGGCACGCGACCTCATTTTTAATTTCGTAACGGTTTGGGACGCACCGGGACAACCCGTTTGCGACGTGGTCAAATACAGCCCCGGGCATGATGCATCCGGCGTATAATACAAATCCAACGCGCCACATACGCCCGGCAAAAAACACAATGCACATGTTAAAATCTTGTTCATTAATTCGCCCCTTTATCCACCGGTTTCATACGATTCCACATCTTGTAGTTGAATTTTGTTAAACGTGTTCGATGTATTATCCCCACCTGAATTGTTTGTACAGCTAACCGTTACGGTGGTATTGCCTGTAATTGCTATTCGGTTTTGGGTTTGGGTTTGGCCATTAACCTTATAGCTACTGACCGATTGGGTGGCGTCGGCACACGCAGCACCATCCAGTGTTACAGATGTCGCGGAATTTACGGTGGACGTCCATGATGACGTCGTCCCAAGACAACCGGTACCACACTGGTAAGTCAGGGTATATGTGTTCGCGGTGGGATTCTGCGGTTGGTTGTTGTTGCGCCCATACTCATTGCACTCTGGCGTAAGTGCATTGAATGTAAGGCCCATGACCCAACAATTCATCTCTTGCGGTGATGGCGTATTAATAGAGTAACCATTTACCGACATACATGTTACAATCGTCGGACGGCACGCGTTTACCGCGATGTTTGCACGCGTTTGGGCCGTAGAGTTATCAGCCCACGTGGACGGTTCTTCGGTTGGATAATTATTCTGGGCCAGGCATGATGTTACGTCGGCAACGCAACTTTCCGCGTAATCCGCCAGGATTTCATCCTGTTTCGATTTAATCTGGACCAATATCCGGGCCAGGTATTGTTTAATAACGTCGTTTTTCGGGTCATACGCGGCGGTGCGACCGGTGCCGGAATACGTGTAATTTTGACACTTGTTCAATACGGATATGCACATACCATAATTTTTATCCGAATTGTTACCCGTGCCAACATAACCAATCTTGTTTTGCAGATATTTGGACATGTTCAAACTGGGCTCAGTCACCGCGCCGGTAACCGTGTTTTCAATATATTTCGCCAGGTTATCATTTGCACCCGCACCCCATGCATTATTCTGGGAACCGGAAAACTGGGAATTGCTATTGCTGTCTGTTGGCACGCAGGTTTGGCCGTCAAAATCCCATGTACGATACAGGTTGATTTTGCAAACATCACTGGTCATTACGTCACCCGTTACGCCCGATAAAGACGGGTCTATGACATGGCCAGGCTGGGACCCAACCACAATCGCACCGTTGACAATGTAACGGCCCGACGGGTCAAGACAGTTTTCATAATCCGAACCACAGACAAATTCATCCTGCATGCATGCGTCCAGTGCGTTTATACACCCGCGCATATCGTATTCGTTTTTCGATTGTTCCACCAACAGACGCGCCTTTTGCAAAACACTTTTCGCGTTGCGGACCGTCGCCGACATTTGGTCGTTCGAATCATTCAAACTGCGTTCATAGGCAACACACTCTTTGTCAATTTCCAGGTCGTACGAATTCGTTACAATCGACGCATCAACACCCTGGGCCGTGCATGCACGCAACACATTTGCGCGACAACGGTTGGTTGCCGTTTTATATAAATCTTCGCCGCGCTGATTGCTGACCCCGGTGGTGCCGGTCAACCCACCCAAAAATGACGATAAATCGAAACCCGTGCTATCAATAGTAAAATCCAACAGACCCGATAAATCAAAACTGATGCCCGACGTGGAATTGTATGATGTGGTGCCGGTCTTGACCTCTATTATCATATCTTTAATCTTGTCCAGACTGGTCTTTAACTGACTGGTGTCGGATTTGGTTTTCATTTCTTCTTCGGCAGCGGTTTCAGAGAACAGTGTCTCTACTTCGCGCGCAGAAAGGCCGATATATTGAATTTTTTGCGCAACCTCTTGTAATTCTTCGGTGGCGGATTTTAACGCCGCCTCGGCCCGGGCATAGTTCTTTAAATTCGCACTGCAACTGCACCGGCCCTGGTTATCGTCCAAGACGTTACAATAATTATCCATGCACGCCGCATACTGGGCACGGCAATAATCCGTCAATTCCGCCAAATCATCCATTTCAGACGTGTCGGACGCAACAATCGATGTCGTCGCCGCATCCGTTGACAGACCACCCATCGCCGCCATACGAATCGTCGGAACACGATTCGCAACCGATACGTTACCACGCACACTGACCCGCGATGCGTTCGGATTGTACAATGTTTTATATGTTGTGTCACCCTGAAGCAGGCCATTGACACCCAATGTCGTCGCCGATGATGTCGCCGCACGCGAAACACGTGCGCCCGTCGTCGCCGCACGTCCACGACCCGCCGTCGTATTCGCACCAGACACACCCCCAACACCGGCCGTACGCACCGTCTTGGTCGCCGCCGTGTTCACACCCGTACGCGCAATTGTCGCGCGCGATGTCGCCGTGGCCGCCGATGACGCCGCCCCACCCGTTGCACGGGTCGCCGCCGCACGCGTTGCCGATGTACCCGTTCGTGTTGCGCCGGCCGCGCCGGTCGCACCGGTCGCACCGGTTGTCGTCGTACGTGTCGCCACACCACGAACATTCGTTGTTGCACGCGGTGACACCGTCGTTGTACGTGCCGCAACCGCACGCGACGAATTACCCGACGATGTACCACGGGATGTAACCGATGCACCCGCCGCCGACGGCACCGTACGCGATGCCGTTGCACGATTCGCAATCGTACGCGATGCCGTCGGTTGGCGTGAAATCTTTAATGGGGATTTTACAATATCTGAATCCGGCGCATCCAATTCATCCAATACATCAGACGCCAAAACAATATTCCCGTCGGCATCAATAAAATATTCGCCATCAATAAATTCGTTATCGGAATAAATTAAACTATCATCAAATTGGATGGGCGCAACCTCGCCAAAGGCGGGCAAAATCAAGAGACTGCCAAGAAACAGCGCAAATCTTTTCATTGTAAAATCTTTCCTTCCATTGTGTTTATTTTATCATTATCATCTGATGTGCGCAAGTGAAAAAAGATACGTTTTTTTACCGAACCCCAAACATTTGGGAAATTTGGTCCGCCGCGCCAATACCCCCGTTTTGCGACATCACGTTATTGAATGGCGGATTTAAAAAACCTTGCCATGGGGATTTGTATGAAATATAATTATAATATCAGGGGGCGACCAAAGATAATGCGACAAAATATTCTGAATTGGGCGATATCCAAAATCTTGTTCGTTGG
>CAMVAR010000055.1 GCA_947165555.1 uncultured Pseudomonadota bacterium
GTTGCGCCCGAACCGGTATATGTTGAACCGGCATACGATTTGTCGAATATTCCGGTTGTTGATTGTGCGCCGTATCCGACACGTGCCGAATATTGTATGGGGGGGTGTTAAGATAAAAATCCCCGTTTTTGGGGATTTTTTGATAAATTTGCTTGATATAACAAAATTAAATATTAATATTGTTTCAATGCAGATATATTCCGAGAAAACATTTTACCTGATTGCGGGACCGAACGGCAGTGGTAAAACCACAATTGCCCGTGAATTGATTGGCGATAACCCGAAAATATCGTTTTTAAATTCTGATGATATTGCGCGCGAACGTGGGATTACGCCGGCGCGCGCGGGTGTTGTTTTATTAAATAAAATGCAGGAGCTGTTTTCTGCCCGCGCTTCATTTGCGTTTGAAACAACGTTATCGGGCAAATTGCATAATAAATTTATCGAAACGGCAAAAATGGACGGATATAAAATTGTGTTCTTGTATGTATATTTGGCCAACGTGGACCAAAATGTCGCCCGGGTCAGGCAGCGTGTTGCACTGGGGGGGCATGACGTGCCAGAGGCAACGATTCGCCGTCGATACAGAAAGAGTTTGTTAAATTTTGAACCGGTGTCACAAAAATCAGACCAATGGGAATTGTACTATAACGGCGGCACAACGTGTGAGTTATTGGCACGTGGTGTGCGCGACCGAATAGATGTTATTGATAATCCATTATATACGTCGTTTGTTGAACGGCGGGCAAAAATTTTGTCAGAACATATGTTGGAATTGGCCAAAAATGGCGCAGAACGTGCACGTATACTTGCATTAAATGCCGGTGTTCCCGTTATATCGATTCAGCGTTAATTTTAAATTTGATACTTGTTTGCACACAAATCGTATGGTATAATTAGACCGATACGATGTGTTGTCGTATTGGGCATAGAAACCCATGATAAGTGTCCCATATTGGGACAATAAATATCCCCCAACCGTGGGTTGGGGCGTCACGAATATGTTGAATAAGTGACGCAATACTTATCGTTGTTTCTAGGCCCCAACCACTGTAATTTATTTCGGTGGTTTTTATTTTTATCAATAGGAGAATTGTATGAGATTTGTTTTGATTTTTGGGCTGTTAATTGTGTGTAATTGTGCGGTGGGTGCGAATATGTGTGTTCGTAATGATGGGCTGTTGGTCGCGCTGGACCCGGTTTTGAATGGGTCGGTTGTGTCGACTAATTCATCTGCACGAACATGGTCTGTAAAATTTTCGTATGGACAGATTAGTGGTGTTTCCTCGTGTTGCAACGGTTGTTATATTGCAGGTTCAAATTATGGGTCGGGGTCGAAAACAGAAAATGTCCCTTTGTACCCAAATGGTGGCAGCCTCTATTGTTTTTGCAAGATGTTGCGTCCGGTTGAATCAAAATGGATATATGGCGCTTCCTATAATTCTAATTGCGGTCCTGCGAATTGCGCCCAAGGTTGTGCAAATGCTATGGCTACCAACTATAGTGTTCGTGCGGGTGTATTTCAAAACGTCATTGAATAGTTTGTTTGTTATTTTTCCCTTGCGTGCGATTCGTATTTTGTTCTAAGATGGGATTAAGGAAGGAAAGGAACATGAAACAAAATTACGTTTCTGGGTTGGGGATTTTATTATGTTTTCCGGTCTTTGCGGGTGCGCGGTTGCCGGCGGTAAATGTCGCGGCGGGTGCGGTGTCTGCGCGGGCCCAATATGGCGTGCCGGTACCGGTTACCGTGAATGCGAATGCGTCAAATGATGTTGTAAATACGGTTGTGTCGAACAAAGTGGCGCCATCCACGCGCCGTGTGGTTGCGCGTGTGTCAACGCGAAATAATACGCCATCGGTCGCCCCGGCAAATGTGTCACGTGATTCTGATGTAAAAATTGCAATGTCGTCTGATGTTTTAAATCCGAATCGTCCCAGTTCCGATTTGTGGGCAAAGAACGATACGCCGCTGCGTATGCCGCATGCAGACGAATTTTCGGTTATAACACCTGATTTTGTATTGCCCGAAGAAAATATTGCATCGGCCCCGACGGTTGTTGCGCATAATAATAATAATAATACGGAAATAAATAATTTGTCGTCACATGCGTCTGCGTTGGATGCCCAGATTGCCCAATTAATGGATGCGCGCAATCGTGCAACTATATCGGTCCAGAAACGTCGTGCTGCACCAATGCCATCGGCGCCGGTTGCGCAAAATGTACCAAATGTTGAAACCGCGATTTATTCGTCAAATGATGCGATGGTAAATATTGCGAACACCAATCGCCAGATTGCGGATATTGCACCTGTGGCGGATATTGCGACGCGTGAAGTAAATGTTCATGATAATACGGTCGCGCGTGCCACCGATTCTGATGTGCAAATAACGCGTATGGTTGTTCCACGTGATGAGATGGATGTTTCAAATACGGGTTCGCGTGCGGCAACACGTGATGTTGCATCACCCCAGATTCAGGCTGTTCGTGAAGATATGACAAAAATGTCGCCGTCTGAATTACGTCGTGCGTTTCGCAAGACGTTCTTGTCGGAAAATAAACATCTGTCCACATATCCAATTGATGACCGTTTTGATGTGGCAAGTGATATGGGGACATCAATCGAAGGCTTTACATCTGCACGTGATTTATCCGAAGATTATGAAAAAATCAGACCATTGGAAATTAAAATAAAATTCCGTAATACCGATTCGTCTTTGTCGCGTGATAATTACAATTTATTGGCGGAATACGCGGGTATTGTTGTTGCAAACCCAAAACGCGCGATTCAGGTTGCCATACCGGTTGCGGTTACAACGTCATCTGATGTACGCAAATTGGCGGCCAAACGTTTGGCCATCATAGAACAGGTTTTGCGTGACACCGGTGTTTCCGAACAACGTATAGTGCCGGTTTTGTCCGAACGTAACGAAGAAGGCTTTGTTTTGCGAATTATTTCCAATGAACAATACGAGAGTTTAACCAAACAAAAACGTAATATGTTTGGTGATACGGTTGGTTCCAAGACCTATAAAAGTATGACGTGGTAATTGATAGTGTCGTATATTGGTCGACTTTTAAAATCTGGAAAAAATTGGTTGATTGATTTTTTGTTTCCGCCGACCTGTCCGATATGTGGTGGGTCGGTGGATTTGTGTGGTGCGTTGTGTGACGATTGTTGGGGATATTTTGATTGGATTGATGGTCCCCATTGTAAATGTTGTGGTTATCCGTTCCCGGATGATTATGATATTGGTGACGCGCTGTGTCCGGTGTGCGCCGCGGGTAAAAATGAATTGGAATGTATGCGTGCGGCATGCGTGTATGATGATATGTCGCGTTCGGTTATGTTGCCATTTAAACACGGGGGTCGCATAAAGTATGCGCATTTTATGTCGCATGCGATGATATGGGCGTTGCGTGATATTGATATTGCGCCCGATTTAGTTATGCCGGTGCCATTGGCCAACCGGCGTTTGTTTCATCGTGGTTATAACCAGGCAACATTGTTGTCGCGTGAAATATCACGCGTATATGGTGCGCCGATTGATTTTAACAGTGTACGTCGTAAATATCGTCCGAATATGGGGCATAAAACGCATGCACAACGGTTTGAACATATTCGTGGTGTGTTTAATGTCGCGCACCCCGAACGCGTTCGGGGTAAAAAGATTTTGTTGGTTGATGATGTTATGACATCGGGTGCGACATTTGCGGAACTTTCGCGTGTTTTGCGCCGTGCGGGCGCGGCGGAAATATATGGCGTTGTATTTTGCCGTGTTGTCCGCACGAATTGAACGTGATACTTGAATTTCATTTTCTATTTGATATTATTTTATGAAAACAAAGGATAAAACCGATGAAAATAGAACTGGGTAAAAATATTGCGCCACGCGACATAGAAACGCGCATTCAACAATTTTGGGATGAAAATGATTTTTGGGCGAACAATGTTAATTCGGCCAAAAAATCATTTTGCATGATGATGCCACCACCAAACGTTACCGGCAATTTACACATGGGACATGCGTTGGATAATGTATTGGCGGATATTGTCGCACGGTATAAACGTATGGCGGGTTATGATGTATTGTGGCAACCGGGAACGGACCACGCGTCGATTGCGACCCAGTTATTGGTTGAACGCGATTTGTCAAAGCGTGGTATAAACCCGCATTCGTTGTCATTGGATGAAAAATTGGATGCTGCGCATAAATGGAAAGAAGAAAAGGGCGGCATGATTTTTGCCCAATTGCATGCCTTGGGTGCAACCCCGGCATGGAAACGTGAACGGTTTACAATGGACGACGGGTTGTCGCGGGCGGTAACGCAATTGTTTGTAAAAATGTATAACGAAGGTTTGATATACCGTGATAAACGCCTGGTGAATTGGTGTCCACGTCAACAAACATCTGTGTCTGATTTGGAAATTGAAACCCGTCCCGAACAGGGTAAGTTTTACTATTTCAACTATCCGTTGGTTGACGGGGGATTTGTTGAAATCGCAACAACGCGGCCCGAAACATTGTTTGGGGACGCGGCAATCGCAATTCATCCAGAAAACGAAAAGTTAAAACACTTGATTGGCAAAAAGGCAATTATACCGTTGACCAATATTGAAATTCCAATTGTGGGCGATATTCACGCAGACCCGGAAAAGGGAACGGGCGCGGTGAAAATTACCCCGGCGCACGACTTTGACGATTGGGATGTGGGCACGCGTCATAATTTAACACCGGTTTGTATATTGACGCCGGGGGCCAAATTAATAAGTGCCAAACCGGTTCCGGAAAAATATTGGGGTATGGACAGATATGATGCACGCAAGGCGATTGTTGCCGATATTGAATCGGCGGGTCTTATGACCAAAATCGAAGACCGAACAATTCCAACACCATATTCTGAACGTGGTGGTGTCCCGGTCGAGCCAATGTTGACAACGCAATGGTTCGTTGATGCCCAAAAATTGGCGGGGCCGGCAATACGTTCGGTCGAAGAAGGAAACATTACATTTATACCCGAACATCGTTATAATCTATTTATGTCATGGCTGAATAATATGCGGCCATGGACAATTTCGCGTCAATTATGGTGGGGGCATCACATTCCGGCCTGGTACGATGCGGACGGTAATGTTTATGTTGCCGAATCGGAAGATGATGCAATTAAACAATCTGGGGGCAAATCGCTAATCCGCGACCCGGATACATTGGATACGTGGTTTTCGTCGGGGCTGTGGCCGTTTTCGACATTGGGTTGGCCGGATGAAACACCCGAATTGAAACGCTATTATCCGA
>CAMVAR010000056.1 GCA_947165555.1 uncultured Pseudomonadota bacterium
CATCTAACAATTTTCCGGTATCATCATAAAACCTTCCACTCGCACATTCAGTAATAACACTACATTTTTTATCATTACCAATCTGATTGGTATCAATTCCACACAAATTGAACCCATCCGCCACACTAAGGTCATAACGCAACTGTTTTCGGGCATCGGCCGCATTTGACGACGCAACCGCCATAATTAAATTTGCATTGGTGGTTAAACAGTCAAATGATGCCTCGAACCCGACACGACGGCAATCTTGGACCCCGGAAATGTTTGTAACCGCGCCCGATTGTGCCGTACCACCACCGGACGACGAACCCGATGTCCCGGATGCCTGGCCGGTCAAGACCTCTATCTTGCTGGTATAAACGGCCTTTTCCAGTTGTGTTTTAAAACGTTTTAATGTTGCATTTAAATAATCATATTGCTGTTTCAATTGTTGTACAATAACGGTTGATTTTTTCCCGATAATCTCATTCATATAGGCAATATCTTCGGCATTGACGGGGTTTATGGGAAATTGGTCAACACCACTCTTATCCTTGTCAACGGCGCCAATATTATGTGAATGGGTCGAACACAGACCGAACGCCGCAGAAAAATATTCGCAATCTTCATAATTATTATACGACGATGCCGCCCACCCCGGCATATTCGCCCCCATCATAACCAAGAAAAAACTAATCAATATTTTTTTCATATTTTCTAATTCCCAACTACGATCCTGTTAACGAAAAGTTCAATGTTGTTGGTGGCACAAAACCCTGTAGCCCACCTGACTGTGCTTACTGTCCCGTGTTATTAGAGGGTTTTTGTAACGCACCTCTTGTTGCCGCCGCTGCATTTATCAACATACCAGACGAAGCGCTACCCCCCCGAGCGGCACCTGTCAGGCTTGTCGCGACATTAAACAAACCGCCAGTAATAGGTGCCGTCTTTGACACACATTGTTTTGATTGTTCCAGCCATGTACAAAAACGACTATCACACAGATTTTCAACTGTACCTAAAGAACATAAACCGGCATGCGAAACACCACTCACCCCGGTCACCGATGCTTCTGGGGCACGGTCTTCGGATACATAACAAAATGCGGACTTGTCTGTCGAACTTTTACCAAGCGTTCTTTCCGGCAACCGACGGGTATTTATCGCATCATCCAACATTTTTTCGTATTCTGTATTTTCGGCCGTAACAGCACATGCCTTAAAACCGCACGCATCTGCCACAGGATCCCTTGAATTCTTATCGGGCCGCAATTCAAAATGACTGCCACCGCTGCTATCTTTGACCGTTTGTCCACGACACGAACGTGAATCCTGGGCGACCAGACGGCGCAACGTTTCAATATCCATCGTTGTTTGTTTTCGCCGGCCACGGAATATACCAATATTGTCAATAACATCGGACGCACACGCAACCTGGGTCGAACCCGTAATTCCGGAATTCGAATCAATCCATTCACGCCATACATCACCCTTGGCCTGGATGGTGTCAACCAAACGACAATGCGGCTGATTCTTGGCAACACGACCATCGGCACCTTCGGTTTTTACGCGCCAATAACAATTTTTGTCGCCATTATTGCATTCACAACGCCCATGAATTTTATAATCGCTGCTATTCGTATTGCTAGTATTTGTCTGCATCGTACTGTCACACGTGCCACACAAATACTTACCCCATATATTACACGAATCAGACAGCAACATTATAACGTCACTAACATCAATACCCAACGTCATGGCCAATATCAACGCATCATAGGTATTTTCAATTACACCTTCGTATGGGTCAAAGAACGCGTTCACCATATCTTTAAATTTTTTAACGCGTTTTGGTCCCGTACAATACGTAATTCCGGCATCACATCCGGCATATTCAATAATTTCGTCAAGGGCAATTTTTAACTCTGCCATTTCGGTCATGGCGTTTTCAATTGTTTGGGTAATTTGCCCCCCCATTTGTTCGCGCACCAAAATATCGGCACTAATCCCATTTTTTGCGGCGATTTTTTCGGCCGTCGACAATCCCTCCAACCCCGGAACATCCGATATCATATCCAATTCAGACGTTGTCATTCCGCCCGATGCCGGCACAACAACATTTGCGGCCGCGGCGGCACGCTGTTGTTCAATTGCATCTTGTAATTGGGCATTTTGACTTGCACTTTGTGCGGCCATCCGTTCGGCCATTGCATCCATAGATTCCTGCATCTGGGCCTGCATTTGGGCCATTTGTTCGGCCATTTGGCGAACCTGTTCATTATTTTGGTTGGCCGCCGCGGCCGCGGCCTGGGCGTTTGCCTGGGCGATGGCGACGGCATTTTCCTGTTCCCGCAATTTTGCACTGGATTGTGCAACAACCTGGGCCGTGATATAATCTATTAAATCATCGCCATGTTTTTTACACGAATCGTTTGAATTTACACATCCCGCAACAATCGAACGCGCAACCCCGGCATCGGCGCAACCACCCGACGAACACTTTGGCGTGGCACAGCGCAACACCACCGCATTGCAATTGCCAAAATTCGCCGATGCCGCCGTTGTCCCCATGCCCGCACGCGCATTCATTAAACTGTTCCACTGGTTATTATTTGTTGCACCCGTACCATTAAACGCGGTCAAATTAGAGCCCGATGTCGTGGCAACCACGCCAATCGCCGGACCATATACCGCAACGCAGCACAACACAGACAAAAATAAATTTGAATATCTCATCTCTCTTCTTGGATAAAAGAATATCACAAAACAAAACAAAAAAAAAGACAAAAATAAAAAAAACGCGCAACCAATCGGATGCGCGTCATATATTTATATCGGCATATTAACCATTGCAACGATTGCAAGTATTGCGAACCACGCGACGTTCCGAATATACACCGGCCGGTTCATACACGGTTACCGGACGATAAACCTGGTAATGGTCGATAACTTCGGTATGTGTTTTAACACGAACCGGTTGCGCGCACGAATTGCACGCGGCAACAACATTACGACGCGGTTGTGCAACCGGGGCCGCCGGCGCGGTCGATTCAACCGGAACATACGTCACAGTATTCGTATTATAACGAACACGGTTGGTAAATGTTTCTGTTTCGCTGAATAATCCACCGTCGGACGCATTCGCGCAAACGGTAACCATCGCAGCAAACAAACCTGTCAAAATTGTTTTTTTCATTATTTTCCCTTTTGGTTGTTCTGTATTATTATAGGACAATAAAATCCATTGTCAACTATTTATTGACAATTTTTTTTGATGACAAATGACAACCCAAAAAAACAGGCAAACAATAAAAAACACCCACGGTCAAATACAACCATGGGCATAGTATATCTTGTATATAATTTATATTTTCTTGATTGCAGACACGTCAATTTCCATGACCGACATACCATTACGGTCAACCGCACCCCAAACTTCGACATAGTCATTTGGTGTCACGGTTAACCCACCCCAATCTGCATCATCAATTTCCAGATTAATGGTGCCGGTACTATCCTGGAAAATATACGAATTTTCGCCGTTTTGTCGCACCATATACCCACGTACAACAACCGGCGCATTATCCGCCATATTACGCACCTCTTCAACCGAAACAACGGTTACACCATTATTTGACGTATTATTATTCATCCCATCGCCTGATGCCGCAAACCCGGACGCAGAAATCATGACGCCCAACACCGCCACAATTGATATTTTTTTCATTTTTGTTCCTTTTGGTTATATAAATATTTTGTGCACTTAACACAGGACACATTATACCCCACCCGCCCCCGTTCCCACACAGGAATGGTTTCGTAACACACATAACAAAAAGTTAGAACATGAAAAATCCAACCCTATAAATATTGGTGCAGACGCGCCCCATTAACATTCAGCCAACGTTTGGCACGCTCGACCCCAAACCCATATAAATCACGAACCGTTGCCCAAAATTCCGGGGAATGGTCCATGTGCTGTGTATGCGCCAATTCATGCATAACAACATAACGCATAACATCATACGGTGCAAATGCCAACCGCCACGAAAAAGACATTGTACCCGTTGTGGAACACGAACCCCACCGCGACGACGTATCACGCAAACAAATACGCCGCGGCCAAAACTCACGCGGGGTTTGACGTATAATCTCTTTGATTTGGGACAACAATTCTGATTTCACGAACATACGCACACGATTTTCCAACATTTCTATACCGCCACCGACATACAATATACACATACCGTCGTCATTTCTAATAAATTTATTTGCCCGAATTGTATTATCATGCACAACACGAACCCGCATATCCAAAAAATCAAACCAATCGCCTGAGCTCAAATGGGATTTTTGTGGTGCGTTTGCAAATATCCGTTCCAACCAACGACGTTTTTGTTCAACAAATTTTAATACCGCCGTATCAGATACCATCCACGGCCGCGATATATCAATACGCCGATTCGGTCCAACCCGTGGCCGCATAGTAATATTACGCACCCCACGTCGTGAATTTATAACGATTGGTATTTCTTCACCCGACAAACTGGTAAATTTATATTCAGACATTTTTTATCTTGGCACGAATGGCATCCACAATTAAATCTACATCAAAACCCATTTCACGATACACCACGTCCCCAGGCCCCGATTGCCCAAACGTATCAACACCAATTACATCATCGGCAAATTCAAACCATGGTGCGGTGGCCCCGGCCTCAATCGCGATAACACGACCACGCAGAATACGACGCCGATATTCGGGCGAATTCATACGAAAATGCGCAACCGATGGCATACTGGCCACCTGGACCGACGGCCCCAAACGACGTGCAACATCAATCGCCAACGGAACTTCGGCCCCGGTGGCCAATAACGTTAATTTGACCCGCTTTGCCTTGGCCGCATATACAATATAGCCCCCCTGATTTACATGGCCAAACACGGCCGGCCCAACATAAGGAATTTTCTGCCGGGACAAAATAATGCACGACGGCCGGTCCACCGATGCCAGTGCCGCCCGCCAGGCCCATGCAACCTCGGCCATATTACACGGACGAAAAACATTCATATTTGGAATCAAACGCAAACCGGCGATTTGTTCAACCGGTTGATGCGTTGGCCCATCTTGACCAACGGCGATACTATCATGCGTCAAAACATAGACCACCGGCAATCCGGACAGGGCCGCAATACGCATTGCACCACGCATATAGTCACTAAACACCAAAAATGTTGACCCGACCGCCCGAATTCCACAATATGCCAACCCATTCATAATCGCCGCCA
>CAMVAR010000057.1 GCA_947165555.1 uncultured Pseudomonadota bacterium
ATTGACACCAGATTGCCGACACCGTTGCGTGGATGGAACGATGTTGTAATATTGGCGTCTATTGTCCAACGCGAAACATCGCGTCTGTCGGAAATGCCCATAGTGGCCAGCGTGTATTTAAATCGATTGCGGCGTGGAATGCGGCTTCAGGCGGACCCGACCGTTGTTTATGCAATTACAGATGGATATGGTGATATGCGTGGGGCGCCATTATTGCGAAGTCATTTATCGGTAGAAAGTCCGTACAATACATATAAAAATTTTGGATTGCCGCCGGCACCAATTGCAAATGTTGGAATACATGCGATTCGTGCGGTTTTGGAACCGGCCGATACAAACTATTTATATTTTGTGGCCGATGGGCGTGGTGGACATAATTTTGCAACCAATTATGAAGAGCATTTGAAAAACCAGTATGACTGGCGCGAAATAAAAAAATTAAAAAAATCCGGTGTCGATTCTGTAAATTATTAAAATTTTTAATGAAATGTTGTTCCAAACGATTCATTGTGAATTTGTTTATAGTTGCCGGATTTATGCGTTGTTGTGGTTGTTAAGAATGTTTTCCGAATCGGGATAAGACTTTTAGCCTTATAACATATTTTTGGTGATTTTGCAAAAATCTTTTTTCTTGAAAACATTCCCAAAGCATAGAAAAATTATATGTGTAAACGAACAGGTTTTCTTGTTCCACATCATAACCCAAAAGGAAAGGATAAAACATGAAGAAAATTGCATTGACGTCTTTGTTGGCGGTTGTGGCGGTGTCTGGGGCGCACGCGGCAAATGTTATTGATGGTAATCCATTGTATCGCCCGACCAAGGGGCATTTCTATAGCGAAACCGCGTTGTTGTCGCATTCGGAAAATGCCGATACGTGGGCATTGGGTGAAGAGTTTGGATACGGTATCACAGACAGATTGTCGGTAAATGTAAAAACCGATGTTGTTGAGTATGATTCTTTTGATGGAATGGCGTGGGACGATTTTGAAATTGGTCTGAACTATCGTGTGTTGTCGCATGGGGCATGGCGCGCCGATGTTTATGGGGCTTATGCGTTGGCGCCGGTTTGGGGTGACCACGAATCATTTTTGGATGCCGATGTGACAGGCTATACATGGTTGGCCGGTATCCGTGGTGGATATCAGACATATTTGTGGACCGTTGCCGGACATTTTGAATTTGCGTATGCCGGTTCCGAATCTTTTAACTGGGGGGACGAAGGTGCGCATCGTTTATCAATGGGAATTGATGGACAATATGTATTGTGCAATCATTTGAATTTGGTTGCCGGCCTTGAATATTCGGCCCTGACCGATGAATGGGCGAAAAATTCTGGTACCTGGATTGGAACATTCGGTGTTAATTATAACATCGATGCGACGAAGTATGTTGGTGCATTTGTCAATGGCGGATTTACACATGAATCTGGTGATTGGGAATGGGCCGATGGTATCGGTTTTGGCGTCAAATTCGGAATTGATTTTTAATAAAAAACGGGCATTTGCCCGTTTTTTAAGAAAAAAAATAGAAAAATCTGTGTTTTTTATTATTTTTTTCTTGAAAACATTCCCAATTATGGGATAAAATACAAGTAACTAGGATATAAAACTTTCTAGTTTTAACTAACAACCTTATGGAAAGGATAAAGTATGAAAAAAATTGCATTGACATCTTTGTTGGCGGTTGTTGCTGTATCTGGGGCACATGCTGCGAACACGTTGGATGGTAATCCGTTGTATCGTCCGGCCAAGGGCCATTTTTATAGCGAAACGGCGTTGTCGTCACATTCGATGGATACTAATACTGTTGAATTGGGCGAAACCTTTGGTTATGGTATTACCGACCGTTTGGCGGTGAAATTGTCGACATCTGTGGCCGAAAATAACTGGTTCGATGGTGCCGAATGGGATGATGTTACGGTTGGTGTTGACTATCGTATCATCGGTGAAGGTGCATGGAAATTGGATGTTTATGGCGAATATGGGGTTGGGCCGATGTGGGCCGACCACGGTTCGTTCTTGGACAAAGAAGACACAGTTTATGGTTGGGTTGCCGGGGTTCGCGGTGGTTATGTAACCGAAGATTGGACATTGGCGGCACATGCGTCGTTCTTGTATCTGAATACCGAATCGTTCAACTGGGGTGATGATGACCCGATGTGGGCGAACCATGTTTTGAATTTGGGTATTGCGGGTCACTGGACCATGAGCGATACGTGGAGCCTGATTGCATCTGCAGACTATAACAAGGTTTTAGACCACTTTAACGAAGCAGGTAACGAAGGCTGGTGGGATTTGTCCGTTGGCGTAAACTATAACATTGATGATACAAAGTATGTTGGCGCGTTTGTTAACAGAACTGTTGACCATGTTGCCGCCGGCGAATGGAATTTCGCGGATGGTTTTGGCTTTGGTCTGAAATTTGGTATTGATTTCTAGATTTGTGTCAAATACAAAAACGCCGCCCGATTGGGCGGTGTTTTTGTATTTGATGAAATGGTAAATGTGTTTTATTCTGCGTCTGTGTTGCATGTGCATTTGACTGCCTGTATGTTTGGCATGGCATAATTTATTAGAAAACGCCATATGTCTTCTGGGGATTCACATGGTTTTTGATTTGTTTCTTGGATGAGCCGGGTCAGTTCTTGACTAAAAGTTTGGTCATTTACAAAAAAGTCTGTGAGCACAGTGTTAATATCCGTGCTGTTGTTCGTAATTATTATATTCTCGCCTTGGCCGGCAAGGCACGCGACCTTTAATTTTTGCAGAATCTGTTGAGCATTCGGTTGTTCGGATGATATTAGTATGTGCGTATCGCACATTTCGCCGCTCTCTGTTTTGGGTATAAAGTCTTGTTCTTGTGCCTTTGTTAAGGCATCTAATATATCTTTTTTGAATTGTGACAGTTCTTCGGCTGTTATAAGTTGGTCAATCGGTGTGCATTCTGTTGGGGTTTGCTCTTCGTGTGGTGTGTTTTTGGCCTTGGACATTTTTTCGTTTGCGGTTTGGGCGCGCAATTGCTGTTTTTCTAATTCGTGTTGTGCGTATTGTATTTTATTGTCGATTTCTTTGTTTTTGTTGGCCAATGCGATGTTGCCCATGACGCCGGCCGCGGTCAGTCCCAATGTTGATACGCCCGCGATTTTGAATCCGTTAACTTTTTTTGCGCATTGTTCCAGTGTGTACATTTTTTCGCGTTTTTGTGCGGTTAATTGACGAATAAGTTGGGCGTCGCTGATTCCAAATGTGGCCCCGGTATATAATGCCAGGCATCCAAATACAATGATATTGGTTTTCATTTGTTTTCCTTTTCCTTGGCTTTTAGTTGTTCATTTGCCTTGTTTGCGGCCTGGGTTGCGTCGTTAACCTGGGTTGTTAGGTTTTGTAATTCTGATTTTTTATTGGACAATTTGCTTGCCTGGGATATGGCGGCGACACCGGTTCCTATGGTCCCGATACTTCCTATGACCGTTGCAGCAATCCAGGTGCGGCGTTGCGATTCGCATTTTGCAATGTCTGCATCGATTGTTGCGATGTCGTTGCGCAGAATTTGAATTATTTCCATATTGCTAAGATTTTCTGGATTGTTGATATTTTGGGTATTGTCGGTTGGGGTGGGGGATTTCTTTTTTATTGTTACACCGGATACGTTGCATGTTGTGGTGCATATAATCAATATCGTTAATAATTTTTTCATATTTGTTTCACCTATTTAAAAAAATAAATGCCGTCAATGAATATTGACGGTCGGGGTGTTAGCAAATCACACAAAAGAATGACCCTGTTGAACTTTGGAAAATCCTGTTATATACTTCAACAGCACCCCGACAAGTATTCGTCGGGGAATACAATAAATGGACGCATTCGCGTCCGACACGCGCAAAAATGCGCATCGTCGCTTTTGTGTGGGACTGCTAAGCCCCCGGGTATCAGATATTCATCTATTAACCCTGGCACTTATTTTATCAAAAATATTGTTTTTATGCAAAATAAAATTAAAAGAATATGGCGCATATTTGTAAAATGTTTCAATTTACGCTTGATTTTGTTATAATTTAATATATAATCGTCGTGCCTTAGATTTGTTGCGGGCATAGTACAAAGGCTAGTATGCAAGCCTTCCAAGCTTGAAATGCGGGTTCGATTCCCGCTGCCCGCACCACACTTCGCCAAAGGCTTCGTGTGGCGGGCCACAAGTTTTATCACCGTGGCGAAGCGTAAGTTCTGGGCGTGCGCCGGAGTTGGAGAGCCGGGGCAGACTGTAAATCTGTTGGCTTAAGCCTGAGGTGGTTCGAATCCACCCACTCCCACCAAAAACACAAACCACCCGAATGGGTGGTTTTTGTTTTTGGCTATGGGATGGGTGGATCGGTGCGAATGCAAAGCATGCAGCACCAATACGAGAATACACAATTAAGAAAATTTTAAAAAATCGAAGTGTACGAGATTTTTTTGATTTTATTTATTGTGTATCGAGGCACCACCCACTCCCACCAAAAGATACACCGCACTTTTGAAGTGCGGTTTTTCTTTGGATTTCTAATATTTTCACGAGTTCGAAGAAAGCGTATCTAGAAAACACTAATTTTTATCAACCTTCGAACAGCCCAGATTTCCAAGGGATTGCTCCGTTCGAATCCACTGAGGCGATTTTCGATTAAAATATAAACAAGATTATGATATAATTCATGCAAAGGAATTTAATATGGATAATGAAAATCTTGAAATAAAATCTGCTTTGCAAACTATTGAATTGTTAAAACAATACAAATCTGCCCAAAACCAAACTGAAAAAGATGGTATACTTAAACAAATGGATGATATCGATGGTTTTGCCAACAGGTTATTAACAAAATTTTCACCGGATGAATTGATTACAAAAATTACAAAGGCGATTTCATTAGACCAATACAGACCAAAAAACTTGCCAATTACATTGTTTGCTGTTAACAAGGATTTGAATTATGTAAATGGTGAATTTGATACGTTTGATAAAGAATTAAGCCAAATGTTTAAAAACAATGAAAATCCAGAAAACATACGTGATAAATTCAAAGCAGGAACAGTAAATGTATACATGTTGGCTAAACAATTTTCTGCCGATTGGATACACAGGTTAAACAATCATAAGGTTTTAGTTGATGCTGCACGCAATGCTAGTGAAGACAATATAATCGATGCTTATAATAAATTATTTGATGCCTTAAC
>CAMVAR010000058.1 GCA_947165555.1 uncultured Pseudomonadota bacterium
GTGCGCAACATCAATACCAGATATCAAAACAATGGCAAAAATTATAACAGCCCGGCAGGGCTTATTCTCTCTCTCTCTCTCTCTCTCTCTCTCTCTCTCTCTCTCTCTCTAGAGTTCTGCGGGTTTGCGGGCGTCCGGACGGTCATTTTGTTTCTTTATCTCCTGTGTCGATATTGTAGCACAGGCATAAGATTCATGTCAATATCTAGAACAGAATCAACCTATTCCCGCCATGCCACGGTTTCAAACATGGAATTTATTTCATTGCGTAAATTTTCATCAATAAAAAATGCGTTACGCATCGCCGGCGTCGTGCCATGCGCATCATCTTCGAAATGCGGAATATATTTTTGAACCGCAAAATTCTTGAATCCGCGCGCCGCAACATCGCGCGCGATATCGTATAAATCATCTGTACTAACAAAGCGTGGGTCAACGGTAACACGAACCTCGGCCGGTTTATGGGTTGCCGCCCATACATCCAAACTTTTAATCATTCGGTCGTATGCGATATTGACACCTGTCAGTTTTTCGTAATTTGTTTGTGTCGCCTTGTAATCAATGCCAATCCAATCGATTAAATCCGTCGCCGCATTCAGATTTTCTGGATAAAAACCATTCGTATGCAGCCCAATCAAAAAACCCAATTCACGAACACGACGCATATAGTCATACAATGCCGGTCCATGCATCAATGCCTCGCCCCCGGAAAAAACAATCGCCTCTAATTTACCAACACGCGATTTTATCCATTCAAAAACACGTTCGGGGTCATATTCCCCCGGACCAACAGCAATCAGATGGGGATTGGAACAATATGCACAACGTATCGGACATCCAACCAAAAACAGCACAGCCGCCAATTTGCCCGGATAATCAATCGTTGTAAATGATACCAATCCACCAATCTGAATATCCGACACGTTATGCCGCCTTTTTCATCAATTCAATATGGCGTGCGCCGGTGGTCAAACAATTTGATTCTGTAAATGTTTTACGTTCGCAAAATTCAGAATATTTACCAATGTTGAAATTCCGTGTTGGCCGAATAAATCCCATACTGCGTGAAAAAACTTCGCATGGTGTTCTTTGTGTTTCGTTTGCAATCATTTTACTCTCCTTTCTTTTTCTGATTGTTGATTTATTGGTTTGTTTATTATGCCTTGTTTGACACAGAATCTGGCGTAATACCCAATTCTGCATCGCATTTCGGACAAAATTCGTGCCGCCCCGGCAAATATCCATGCTTTGGACATATTGAAAATGTCGGGGTCAGTGTCATGTACGGAATCTTGTAATTTTCAAAAATCGTACGGACAATTTTCTGGGCCGCATCACCGGACGAGACAGGTTCGCCCATGTACAGGTGCAACATTGTGCCACCAGTATATTTACGTTGCAATTCTTCCTGATGTTCAAGCGCAACAAACGGGTCATCAGTAAAGTTTACCGGTAATTGCGTCGAATTTGTGTAATACGGCGCATCATGCGTACCCGCCGTGATGATATCCGGAAAATTTTTAACATCGGTTTTTGCAAAACGATATGAACAACCTTCGGCCGGCGTCGCCTCTAGGTTATACAGATTTCCGGTTTCTTCTTGGAAATTGGCCAATTTATCACGCATAAAATCCATTACATCCAAAACTAACTTTTTACCAAATGGTGTTGCGATGTTTTCCTTGCCCCCTGTAAAATTCAAAACCATTTCGTTTGCACCATTTACACCAATCGTTGAAAAATGGTGGTTCCAATTGCCTAAATAACGCTTTGTAAATGGATACAGACCGTTTTCCATGTGTTTGGATATAATGCGACGTTTAATTTCTAAAAATTCACGCCCCAGTGTCATAAGGTGTTCCAGTTCCCGGAACAAACCATCGCGGTCGCCACGATGCAAATACCCCAAACGTGCCAAATTCATCGTTACCACACCAATGGAACCGGTCTTTTCCGCAGAACCAAACAGCCCCCCCCCACGTTTTAACAATTCGCGAACGTCCAATCGCAACCGACAACACATCGAACGAACATCCGTCGGATTCAGGTCGGAATTCAAAAAGTTCTGGAAATTTGGGATACCGTATTTGGCCGCCAAATCAAACAACGGTTTGACATTCGGATGGTCCCATGGAAAATCGTTTGTAATATTATAGGTTGGAATTGGGAACGTAAACGGACGCCCCTGGGCATCGCCTTCGGTCATAACCTCTATGAATGCCTTGTTTATCATGTCCATTTCAGCCTGAAGTTCGCCATAGGTGAAGTCAACCTGCTTTTTACCGATAAATGGACGTTGTTTCTTTAAATCTTCGGGACATGTCCAATCAAATGTAAAGTTAATAAACGGTGTTTGCGTTCCCCACCGGCAAGGCACCGCACAATTAAAGACCAATGTCTGCATTGCATTTTTTACGTCTGCATACGACATGTTGTCAACCCGAACATACGGCGCCAGATATGTATCAACCGACGAAAACGCCTGGGCGCCGGCAAATTCATTTTGTAATGTTCCCAAAAAGTTCACCATATGCGAAATCGCCGTCGCCATGTGTTTTGCCGGTTCACATTGCAAGTACCCCGGAACACCATTAAAACCTTCGTATAATAATTCACGCAACGACCACCCCGCACAATAACCGGTCAACCAGCCCAAATCATGCAAATGCAACGCCGCACAACGGTGCGCATCGGCAATTTCAGACGGAATTAAATTCAACCAATATTCTGCGGTGACGCGTTCACTGGTCCGCAAAATTAAACCACCGATGGAATATCCGATGTTTGCATTCTCTTTGATACGCCAATTCGAACCGCCGACATAACTTTCAATAACATCCACCGCATCAATATTTGCATTGCGAATTTCCGCATGTTTTTGACGATAGATAATGTACGCCTGGGCCGTTTTATATGAATGCGAATCCATCAATTTACGGGTAACCACGTCTTGGATATCTTCGACCGATGGGATACGTCCCATAAAATTTTTATCTAAATCAGACAATACGTCACGGGTGATTTGCGCAACACGCTCGTCCGAAATCTCGTTCGTCGCGTTCGCCGCCCCATGAATCGCCATATAAATTTTACCAGCATTAAATGGAACAACTTCGCCGGAACGCTTTTGAACACTGACCACACCACATGTAAACTGTGGCATCATATGTATTGTTATATCTTTCTTTTGGTCTGACATTATAAACTCCGATTTTTGTCAAAAAACACAAGATATTGTGTCGCTTTTGTTATTTCAGTAACAATATATAGTTTTTTGCATTGTTATACAATTCATAAAAAGAACATTTTTTATATTTTTTTGCTTTACTTTTAAAAATGCCCAATCTCTGGGCGATTGCGCCACATGAATCGGCACCATAAAAACACCAAAATACATTTTGTGCCAACAAATTTACAAAACATGCCAAAAAAACGATTCGAAAAAGCACAAAAAACACAAAATATAGTTACGTTTTATAAAAAAACCACCAACATATAGTACATTGGCAAAAAATTCCTGTATTTACATATTGTTGTTTTTTATATCCATGTCGCGCACCGAATCTGGGGCTTTTTTTGTTTTTCACACAAATATGGTGCGCAAGGCCGGAAATTTAGTTTTGGGTACATACCGCAATGTATGGCGGCCGTGATAACAATGTATCGATTCGCCCCGCCCCACAATCCAGACAATTAAACCGCCGATTTTGTGAATGCAATGAATCGAATGGCACCATCGCACCCGCAATTTCCGGAATATTTGATACGTATGTTGCATTTGGAAACCCAAAATAGAATGCACGTGACGCGCCGGTGCATTCCCGTGAATTTCCGGGATAACATGCAGAACTGGTTATTTTTGTGGGGTCGGGAATACATGTTGTTACACATGTATCTTGGTCAACAATTTGGATTTCACAATCGGTGCATGCGGTTGTGGCGACGCGCAGTGTTGCCCCGCCCCGCCCACGCACAGTATGTGTTGATAAATTTGCACATTTTGATGATGTGCGCGCAACATTTGCATCTTCGACACACTCCCATTCCAATGTTGAATAATTTAATCGTGCAACCATATTGTTTGGACATTGGCGTTCACCAAAAGGGGCCGTACATTCCCACACATTATCTACAATGATTGCAGTTTGTTGTCCCGAACATAACGGTTTGCGCGTTTCATCGGGCACACATTCCATCATATCGGCATTCCATATCATGTCACCACCGCAACTGGTTTTGATATTTGCACCAATACACTGCCACCGGCCGAAACGGTATGTTTTTGTTGCACCCGCCGGACAAGTCAGCGTATCATCGGGCACATCAGAAAAAAATCTGGCTGTATCGGGACGGTCATATTGTGTCATGTATATCAATTGTCCGTCTTGTAAATCTAAATCATCCTGGATTGATTGTGGAACCGTGCGTTTAGCAGATGTTCCACCGGATACAATCATACCGTCTTGAAAGATTCCAATCGCACCACTGGTTGCAAAATTTTTTTCTAATATTTCCATCATTTCATTGTAATCAGACGAATTCAACGTCCCAGATGTGGTAACATAAAAACTAAATGTCGGCGGTTTGGCACCGGGTGAATTATCACATGGCATCGTCACAAGTCGTGCATTTAAACAAACCGGCGTTGATTTTATTTCATGTTGTTGCACACATATATCATCAAAAACATCGCCGGCAATTTGTGCGTTATGTGTTGCAATCATACATTCGGCCACCGAACGCAAATCCGACACCGATATTGCGTAATCAGTTTCTTGTTCTGGAACACGTGTATTCGGGGCGAAAAACATGTAATACCCAACCATAAATACAGACATTAATAATATAAGAAAAATATTCATCTTTCCCCCTTGCGATTTAATAAAAGTCTAGGTAATATATAAATAAATTTCAAGAGTAAAACAAAATTTTATTTTAAACCGGGTTATAAAATATGAAAAAATATCTGATTTGTTTTTTGTTGGTGTCATGTGGTTTTAGGCCCATGTTTTCAGGAAACGACACAAATATATATGTACCAACAATTAGTGGAATAAATGGAATCGAATTACGCAATGCGTTAAATACACGTTTTGGCGGC
>CAMVAR010000059.1 GCA_947165555.1 uncultured Pseudomonadota bacterium
TAAAAAAACGCCCGGGATGTCACCCACAAAATTTTTAATTTTGTGGGACCCGACCTGGGCGTTTTTTTATACAAATTCAATTATTAAAATAATTTGAATTTATAGTTTGTGCCTGCCCCTGATACCCCCAAACAAAACAATACCGCGTTTTTCATATTTACCACCTTGTTGTTATTAAAACCGGGGCGTGAAAAACGCCCCGTGATATTTAGTCTTCCAAGAAACTGCGTAATTTGCGCGCCCGCGTTGGATGTTTCAATTTATTTAATGCCTTTTGTTCAATCTGGCGAATACGTTCACGTGTAACACCAATATATTCGCCAACCTCTTCCAACGTGCTGGTCTTGTTAGTACTCATACCAAAACGTTGGCGCAGAACGGTTTCTTCCTTGGGGTCTAATTCAGACAAAATTTGCGTAACTATCTTACGCAGATTTTTCTGGGCCGCCGATGTAAACGGATTTTTTGCCGTTTCGTCCGCGATAATTTCCATACGTGAACTATCATCTTCGGTACCAACGGGTGCCTCTAATGATATTGGGCGCATATTAACCTTCATGGCCTTGTGAATTTTGTCCACCGGCAAATAGATAATTTTTGATAATTCTTCGGCGGTTGGCTGACGACCATATTTATGCATAAACTGTCGCGACGCACGCTGAATTTTATGAATATTATCAATCATGTGTACCGGTATACGAATTGTACGTGCCTGGTCGGCAATACTGCGTAAAATTGCCTGTTGAATCCAATTGGTGGCATACGTTGAAAATTTATTGCCCAATCGATAATCAAATTTATCAACCGCCTTCATCAAACCGATATTGCCGTCTTGGACCAAATCAGAAAAATCCAACCCCAACCCACGATTACTGCTTTTTTTGGCGAATTTGATAACAAGACGCAAATTCGCCTCTATCATTTCACGTTTTGCGCGTGCGGCTTCGGTCTGACCACGACGCACCAATTCGACGACCTTTTTATATTCGGACGTTGGCTGGCCGGTTTCGTACGCGATGGCGGTAATATCATCCTGGATTTTCATAATATCGGCGGCATGATTTTTTGCGAAATTTTGCCAAACCGTACTTTTATGTTTTTGTAATTTTTTTACCCAATTTTTATTTAATTCATTCCCAGTATATTCGACCAAGAAATCTTCACGTTTTATCTTGTTCGCCATGGCAAGACGTAACAACTTACCCTCTAATCCCATTAGCAACTGGTCACGTTCTGTCAGTCGTTCTAAAATCTCGGATATACGGTCATCGTTCAGACGAATCTTGCTAATATGTTCAAACAGATTCAGCCGCATTTTGTTATATTTTTCTTCTAATACAACATCTGGCTTTGACGATGTCACCAGGTTTTCCATGCGTTGGGCCTGCAATTTTTGCATACTGTTAAACGTACGCTTTATTTTGGCAAACAAATCCATGACCATTGGCATTAACGCATCTTCCATTACCGGAATTGGTACACCGGATGTACCACGTGGGGTATCTTCTTTTTTAATTTCATCGTCATCCAAATCGCCATCATCGGCGTCGTCGTCATCCGGGGTGGCCGTTTCTTCTAGGTCGTCTAAATCATCATCATCCAAATCATCAACATGTTCGACACCCTTGGACTTTAATGCCTCGGATATTGCGGCCAGTGATTTTTGTTCCGCATCCGATGAATACATCGCTTCAAGATTAACTATATACCGCAACCGAATATCTTCATTCTGCAACTGGTCGTACCAACCCAAAATTGCCTGAATTGTCATTGGACTTTCACACAACCCATACACCATCAGGCGGGACGCCGCCTCTATACGTTGCGCAATTGCCACCTCGCCGGCGGCGGTCAACAATTGGACGGTACCAATTTGCTTTAAATACGATTGCACAGAATCTTGGACCCCCAACACCAAGGTTCCAATCTGACTGCGCTCTAATTGTTTGGCATAATATTCATAATCTTCATCATTAACATCAACCTGTTCGGCATCGGCATTTAACAGGTTACGATATTTTTCCGCATTATCATCGTCTTCATCATAATACTTCGCCATGTCCTTGGAATAGTTTTCTATTTCCAACACTTCCAGGCCTAAATCCTGTTTAAAGAAATCTTGAACTTCTTGACGTTCGTCTTCGGGGATTTCATCGGCATCAACCGCGCCATTAAAATCAACCAACGACAAATAGCCATTTTCCATTGACGTTTCCGCCAATTTTTGCAAATTTTCTGGCAAGGATTCAACCAATAACCTTGTTGCGTCATCAAGTTTTTTGGACATCAAAACCCCTTTGCGAGTATTAAATTATTTCTTTTTATTTTTGCGCACCGGTGTTGCCGCAACCTTGTTTGCCTTGGCCACCGCATCATGCAACGCCGATTCCGACAGCAATCCCAATACAATCGGGCTTTGTATCTGAATTTCAGAATAATTTTTATGTGTTTTATTGCGCACCGACGCAACGGTCGGATTTGTGCTGCGCATAAGGCGTGCGATTTGTCCGTCCGACAGTTCCGGACAGTTTTTTAAAATCCACAAAATACCACCCAAACGGTTTTGACGATGCAATTTCGGTGTATAACCAACACCTTTTTTATTCTGGGCATTTTGGGCGCGTATAATATTTTCCGCCAATACCAAACGCGCGGTCGGGTCATCTTCACACCGTTTAATATCTTCACGGGTAACCTGGCCATTCAAAATTGGATTCAGACCTTGAATCTTTTGCGTTTCGGCATCGGCGATATTTTTAACCTCTAACTCATGCAGACCACAGAATTCGGCAATTTGTTCAAATGTCAATGATGTATTTTCAATCAACCACAACGCGGTAGATTTTGGCATATATGGATAGTTCATAAAAAATCCTCTTGTTCGCTGTGGCTAAATATAGCACAAAATGTGTTATATTCAAGCGGTTTTTTCACAAAATATTTTATTGCTTTTTAACCAGCTTGAAACCACACGGCGTGTCCGTGACCGTCCAACCCGCCGCATCTATTTTGGCACGCAATTCGTCCGCGGTTGCAAAATCACGATTTTTCTTGGCATCCGCCCGTGCATCAGCCAATTTTTGAACATCCGCCGGGGCCGCAACCGATTCAGATTTGTGTAATTTTTCCGCATGTTCCATCAGTTTCAACCCAAGCAAATCATCAATAAAATTGACCAAGGATAATTTTGTTGCCGGATTCACAGCATTGGTCTTTAACAAATCTTGGACAACCGCCAATGTTTCCGATGTTTTAAGGTTATCTGAAATTGGCCCAAGAATTTTATTGTGCCATTCTTTATACGAATCTTGATTGACCGGCGCAATAGCGTCAAATGCGATTAAGTCCGCGATTTTACGAACCATATTTTTATATCCAGCCGCCGCCGCATCTAACGATTCAAATGAAAATTCCATTGGTTGACGATAATGCCCCATAAGTAACAGATAACGAAACGCCATTGGGTCATATCCACGTTCAATCAATCCGCGAACCGTATAGAAAGAGCCCGATGATTTAGCCATTTTTCCATCACGCAACATCAGCCAAGCCCAATGCACCCAATAACGTACCCATGGCGCACCGGTTATTGGTTCGGTTTGTGCAATTTCATTCGTATGATGCACCTTGATATGTTCTTGGCCGCCACAATGAATATCAAAATGTTCCCCAAGGTATTTCATACTCATCGCACTGCATTCAAGATGCCATCCCGGAAACCCAACGCCCCACGGACTGTCCCATTCCATTTGGCGTTTGGTATCCGTTGGCGAAAATTTCCACAGTGCAAAATCGGTAATATTGCGTTTGTTATTATTTTCTATGCGCGCACCACCACGCAATTCGGACAAATTTTGTCCGCCCAATTTGCCATAATCGGGCAATTTTGATGTATCATAATAAATGCCATCACCAGGAATTTCATATGTAAAGCCCAATTTTTCTAATTTTTGAATCAGTTCAATTTGCTCTTTGATATGGTCGGTTGCACGCGGCATGTGTGTTGGCCGCATGATATTCAACAAATCCATATCGCCAAGGCAACTTTTGATATATTTATTTGCAACATCCCATACAGACATATTTTCACGTGCCGCGCCTTTTTCCATTTTGTCTTCGCCGGTATCTTCATCGGATGTTAAATGTCCCACATCAGTAATATTCATAACATGATTTACCGTGTACCCGTTCGCCAAAAACATGCGTTTCATCATATCGCTATTGAAAAAGGTTCGCATATTTCCAAGATGTTGGTCCCAATAAACGGTTGGGCCACAATTATATATTCCAACATGATTTGGTGTGATTGGTACAAATTCTTCCACTTTGCGGGTCATAGTGTTGTAAAGTCTTATTTGCATAACAAAATCCTTATATTTTTCATAATGGTTATAATAACAAAAATCACACAGAATACGCAAACAATATGTTTGCAGAAAAATAATTCAACAACAACAGTAAAAATTTATAAACCTTATTGTCATGCTTCTATTTTTGCACAGATGCGCAAACAAGTCAATTTAATTCTATTACCCGGCACGGGGGTGGCAATGTTCATAAATATTCATAATTTCCGACATGTTCACCTTGGTATAAAGTTGCGTTGTGGAAAGTGATGAATGCCCCAACAATTCTTGCAGACTGCGCAAATCCGCCCCATCTGACAACAATGCCGTCGCAAAAGTATGTCGTAATGCGTGCGGCGTCACATAGTCCGGCAATTGTAAATATGCGCGCAATTTTTCAATAACCTTTTCCGCCATACGTGCCGACATAGGCAGACCACGTACACTGCGAAACAATGCGTCGTCCGGCGCGTTTCCACACGGGCGCACGTCCATATATTTTTTTATCGCCGTATTCACCGCCGGCAACACGGGAACAATGCGTTCCTTGGACCCTTTGCCCAAAATACGCAGTGATTCCGGCGCATTTGCAACATCGGAATTTTTTAATGCCAACGCTTCGGATATACGCAAACCGCAACCAAACAGCAATGTTACCAACGCCCAATCACGTGCCGCAATCCACGGTTCGGCCCCGTCAACAACACGTATTGCGCCCGCCATGTCCGCAACATCGGATGCATCGATTGCCTTG
>CAMVAR010000060.1 GCA_947165555.1 uncultured Pseudomonadota bacterium
ATATACAACCCAACACACAATGTTGGCAAGGTTGCCGAGGCCCCAACCGACGGGATATTGTTTGGGAATAATGGTCCGGCGCAATTTACGTGTGACGGTTATAGGGATTGTTATAGTCCGATGGTTGGTGCCGATATCATGAGTTATGCGAATTTAAGCAACGAATTTTATAAATATAATTGCAGAGAATCTGGGAATTGGCCATTTACCATGTGTCCGACCGTGAATTTATTAAAAATACCAAGCGGTGTGGCCTACATAACCCTGGCCACACAAACACCCGCCGACGACACATGCACATACAATATGCGGTGTGCATCTGGAAGCACGCAAACATTCACATCCACCGGCGCGACGGGTACAACCGCCTGCACGGTGGATGCAATCAATACCCGGTTGGATTCCTTTACATGTAACGGGGGGGGGGGGAATAGTATCACCGCCACCATTGATTGGGTCGAGGCCCCCACCGGCAAACCGTTTAAGTGCAACGATGTTCGAGATACACCATGTACATGGAACAGTAATGCCGCGGTCACGCTTCCATCAGGTGTTACATGTAGTGCGGCCCGTGGTGCGTATGATAACTATACATTCAATTCTTGGCGTACGGCCAACGGAACATATGTAAATAACAATAGCACGTCACAGTTGAAATGTAATCAGACAGATATTGGCGCATTAGATACCAATAATATTGCAACCGGTGTGTCGGTATTTGCGTGCAAGGACCGGCCATATTCGACCGGAAATGCAAACGTCACCCCAGATTTCAGTCGGGCCGGATATTGTAAATATACGGTTAATGGGTGTGCCAGTGGTTATACGTGCACAGGTTCTGATTGTAACCAAACAAAACAATGCTATGCTGAATCATGCGACAATTTCGACCTGGATTTTGAATGTATTCAAAATACTCCGTCGTGGACATGTCCGGGGGACCAGGCGAATGTTGTTGCCAATGGTACTATCAAGCAACAATCCGGCACGAACGACGCATGTACGTACAAAATGCAATGTGATACCGGCTATACATGTATGGACGAGACCATGTCCGGAATGTGTACTGGGGCGCGTACCTGTACCGATGAAGCAACATGTAACGCGTTGTTTGCACAATATGGGGCCAAAATTCAATGTATAAAACAGGGCACCCAATCGAACTGTCCAACGCCGTCAACGTTAGCCACGCACACCGGTACAACGGTTTCGTATAACACCAACGCTAATACATGTACCTATCACCTGAGTTGCAATAACGGTTACGCGTTCCCAAATGACGCGCCAGATAATTATACATGTGCCGATGGTTCATGTAATGCATCGGCAATAAATACGTGGATTAGTACAAATCAGTGTAAGCCAACGTTTTCATGTCCAACATTGAACCCAACCATTAATTACGCAAACGGTGTAACAAAAAAATCAATTAATAATGGTACGGCGTGCGAATATACGGTGAATTGTACATTCCCGGCCTATCCAACATGTTCCGGGAACGACTGTAGCCGGACATGCAATTCGGTGACGGAATGTAACGCGTTAACATTTACCAATGCGTCATGCACATTTGCATGCCCAACCACAGACCATGTCAAGGCCCAGGTCCCCAATGCGAAGAATATTATTCTTAGCACGAATGGGCAGCAACGGTGTGATTATACTTTGAACACTTGCGCAGCATGTTATGGTATTAAATATGAATGTAATAGCAGAGATATGGGGCAACCGGACGACCCCGGTGGTGGTGACGACCCGTGTAATGACTATAAATACTATAACAACGCTACGTGTAATGGTGCCGACTGTAACACTTATCGTTGGCAAGACTACTTGCAATGCGAATATACCGGTGGTACCGGTTGCGTCCCGCCACCAGAGAGTGAGAGTCCGTCAATAGATAGCTAGTTTTATCAACAAAAATACTCGTCACCCCGTTGCAAAACGGGGTGAGGTTTTTTATGCCATGTCACGCCGGCAAACACCGGTATCCCGTCAAAATGGGCCGCAGAATAAAAAACTAATGTTCAATCGCCAAATGCGCAACGATGCCCGCAATGGTTATAATCGTGATAACAATTAAAATTATCATCTGGGTGCGATGGTGGTGCGTTTTACCACAGTGTTCGCATTCGCAATCGTGATGCCTGAAATACAAAATCCATGACAGGCATAACATCAGCCCGGAAAAAATAAATAACCAAACCTCGGCATTTTCGGGGATAATTTCATGGTCGGCAATGTCGGGCGCAATCATCCCGATAATAGCCAAACACACCGGCAATATACAACAAAACAGGTGGGGCAATAGTCCCGCCACAATTCCAATACCAATCGCACGATTTTTTTTCATAACTGTAACATCCTTGGCCTTGGTATCCCCAGCCGGAATCGAACCAGCATCTAATTCTTAGGAGGAACTTGTTCTATCCAATTGAACTATGGGGACACGGTGCATATTTTAACCGATGATTTTGATATTGCAAGTCATATTAAATTTTGTATAATGTTACGATGTATAATTAATGGAAAATTTATATGGGAAATAAACTGATTGGATATGGTTCCTATCTGCCGGCGCGAATCATGCGCAACGCGGATTTTGAACGTGTTATGGATACAACCGACGAATGGATTGTCGAACGCACGGGTATTCGTGAACGGCACTTTGCCGCGGAAAATGAAACGGTTGCAGATATGGCAACAAATGCGGCCCGTGCGGCGTTGGCGAATGCAAATTTAACAATTGACGATATTGATATGATAATTGTTGCCACCACCACCCCAGAGCTGGATTTCCCATCCGTTGGGGTTATGGTTACGGGTGCATTGGGCGCAACAAAAAATATTCCGGCGTTTGATGTGCGTGGCGCGTGTACCGGTTTTATATATGCCCTGCATTGCGCGCGCGGATTCTTTACCGCCGGCATGCACGAACGGATAATGATTATTGGTGCGGAAAAAATGTCGCGCTTTATTGATATGACCGACCGGTCAACGGCGGTTCTGTTCGGGGACGGGGCGGGCGCGCTAATATTCGAACGTTCCACATCCAGTTATTCGGGAATCATCGATACGGTTGTGATGTCTGATGGAAAAATGTTTAACATGTTGCATGGGACGCCGGACCATAAAATTGCAATGAATGGGCCGGAAACATATAAAATGGCGGTATCACTGATGCCGGACGCAGCGCGGTATATCATGGAACATGCGGGTATTACACAGAATGATATCGATTGGATTATACCGCACCAGGCGAACATAAGAATTATTCAATCGTGCGCGACGCGCCTTGGGTTTCCGATGGAAAAAATTCTGGTAACGGTTGACCGGCACGCAAATACATCGGGTGCGTCGGGTGCATTGGCCATGGCGTACGCATTTGACAACAATATTATCAAACATGGCCAATTGGTTTTATACCCCGCATTTGGCAGTGGGCTTACCTGGGGCGCGGCGTTAATACGGGTTTAACAAACAAACAAAGGATGGAAAAATGTCAACGATAACAAGAAATGATTTGGCAATAAAATTACGTAATCAATTCGGATTTACCGCGGCCCAGTCGGGTAAACTGGTCGATTTGATTTTTGATGAGATATGCGAAGCATTAATTAATGGTGAAGATGTGAAAATTGCCGGACTTGGGACTTTTCGTATTCTGGACAAGGCGGCGCGCATTGGTCGCAACCCAAAAACAGGCGAGAGTGCAATTGTTACCGCGCGTCGTGTCACGGCATTTCGACCATGCAATGAATTTCGCACACGTGTATCAACCAAGGCCCAGTAAAGGCGTTAATCTAATAAATCACCCACGGGGATTGCCCCGTGGGTGATTTATTGACGCATATCGTTTTCGCGGTGGTTCTTGTTCGCCGATTGTGGCGCATTTCCACCGATTTATCGTATATTTAGTGGTACAATTTAAACCAAGGTTTAAAATCAACCAGTTTTTTAAAAAATTTAGATTTTTGTTTTTATGTAAAAACAATGTGTTATAAATTTTGATTTTTCCATCCGGGGTGTATATAAAAAACCTTGGTTTTTGATACACTTTTTACATATAAAAATCCGCCGTCGGAATGGACCGCGACGGAGGAAAAGAGGGAAAGGAAAATGCAAAAAATATGGTTTGGGTTATTCGGGCTGATTATCACAACGGGCGCGTTTGCGGCGGACCTGTGCGTACGTAATGACGCAATGGTCGTCGCAATGAATCCAGATATTAACGGCACCATCAACGATTACTATGAAACAGGTGTAAAAACGTGGTCAACCAAATTTAGCTATGGCATAATTAGTGGGATTGCCGCATGCGCAACCGATTGCACAACCACAGGATGTATCGCAACAAATCAAAATATAAGCGCGGCCAGCACTGGCGCCTATTGTTATTGCAAAATGCTTAAACCCGTTTTGTCGCATTGGTTACATGGTTCCAGATATTATCCCGGTTATAGTACTGATTCCAACGGATGCGCGAACAAATGCGCATTCAATTGTGCATATAACAGCGCCAATTCGCCGCAATTTCGGCGCGCATTATTTCAATCGGTTAATATGATAGAATAGTTACCTGTATGAAAATTCCACCATGATGGTGGAATTTTTTTACCACAATCGGACGCGTTTTTCCGGCGCGATATACATTTTGTCGCCCGGCCTGACATTAAACGCATCGTACCATGCATCAACGTGTGGCAAAATACCATTCACACGCCACCGGTTTAGCGAATGTTCGTTCGTTTTTGTTTGGACCAATGCCTGTTCGGGTCGAATATTACCGGCCCATGTGCCTGCGTATGCGATAAAGAAACGCATTTGTGGTGTCATTTCCATAACCGTGTCTGATTCATCACCAAATTTTTTATACGCATCATACGCAATGGTTAACCCACCATAATCCGCCAGGTTTTCGCCCAACGTAAACGTGCCATTTGCATGAACGTTTGGCGCAACCAAAATATTATCAAAATATCTGCGCAGAACATCGGCACGCACATTAAACGCGTCGGCATCGGCATTCGTCCACCAATCGCGCATATTTCCGTGCGCATCAAAGTGTCGTCACGAATCATCACAACCATGT
>CAMVAR010000061.1 GCA_947165555.1 uncultured Pseudomonadota bacterium
CATACCGCGGTTGACGATAAAAATTGGTGGGGTCTGTGCAAAAAATTCAACAAAATCAATGTCGGTGACACATTGACAATGGCGGACGGCACAACAATTACTGTTGTTGATAAAGATGATGAAAGCGGACTGCTGTTGCGGTTTAATTGCGACAATGTTTTTGATGTGCTGGGGCGGGTTGGAAAAATGCCCCTGCCACCATATATGAAACGCGAAGCCGAAATCGCAGACCAAACGCGTTATCAAACGGTCTATGCCGACCCGTTGGGGTCAATGGCGGCACCAACGGCGGGTTTGCATTTCACCGATGAATTGATGGCGGAAATTGAAAATCGCGGCGCAAAAATAGTAAAAATTACATTGCATGTTGGCGCGGGAACATGGATGCCGGTTAAAACCGAAAATCTAAACGAACACAAAATGCACAGCGAATGGTGCTGTATCACCCCAGAACAGGCGGAAATAATAAACAACGCAAGCCGCGTAATTGCGGTTGGAACAACGACGCTGCGCACATTGGAAAGTGCCGCCCGAAATGCCAACGAAGGGGAACGTGCGCGTGTTGCACCAATTTGCCAAACCACAGATATTTTTATTACACCGGGCTACAGGTTTCGTGCGGTGGATGTGTTGCTGACCAATTTTCATTTGCCAAAATCTACACTGTTTATGTTGGTGTCTGCGTTTAGCGGCCTGGGCGAAATGAAGGCCGCATACCGGCATGCCGTCGCAGAAAAATACCGTTTTTTCAGTTATGGTGATTGTTGTTTATTATTTAGAAAGGAGATTCCAGATGAAATTTGAAGCAACATTACATAAACTTTCGAATGGTGTAACGGTAATACTGGACCCGATGGATTTGGAAACCGTTGCAATAAAGGTTAGTTTTGCGACCGGTTCGCGTGATGAAACGGCTGATACATTTGGAATAACACATTTTTGTGAACATATGTTGCATCTGGGTACAACAAGGTTTCAAACGCCCAAAGAAAGGCGTGATTTCTTGGAAAATATGGGTGGCGCATCAAACGCGGGAACATCCGGACGCGTATTAAGATTTTATGGGCGCATAATCGCGGAAAATACGAATGTTTTATTAGAAGTTTTTGCCGACCAATTAAAAAATTCTTTGTTTGATGCGGAAAAAATAGAAATTGAACGCAATGTTATATTGGACGAATTGCGCCGCGCACAAGGCAACACTCAAAGAAAAAATGTAGATTTTATAGAAACAAATTTATTTGGGTTTTCCAACTATCGAACATTGGGAACGGTGGAAAACATCAAATCATTTACGCGTAATCAAATGATAGATTGGTTAAAAAAACGATTGTCTACCAAGAATTGCACGATATGCGTTTCTGGACGAATTGATGACAGGTTGGGTTTGTTGCAAAAAATAGAAGATTTATTTAATTTCTTGCCGACACACGACGTATCAAAAAACACAGAATTGAATTATACGCCATGCACAAAATTTTTGCCTGAACCAAGTATCAAAAATGTTTGTGTCGATGTTTTGTTCCCATACATACGCGCCGACACTTATAAAAACCTGCGTCTCAATATGGCAGAAGGAAAATTCCGCAAATACCTTGTCCAAGAATTGGGTGAAATTTTACGTCAACAAAATGGTCTTGTTTACAGCCTTGGTATGACATCGTTTGGAAATGAATTTAACGGTGTGCGTGGAATTCATACGGAAACATCGCCGGAAAATTTGGAAAAGGCAATCGCGCTTATGTCGCAAACCGCTTATCGCATTTATAATATCGATAAAATTACACAATCGGTAATAGACCGATTCCGTAATATACATCGATTAATGGATGCGGATTTCTTGGAATCTGCGGTGCGTCGTCGTGATGTTCTGATTGGATATTGGGTCGACTTTGGCAAACTTTATGATTATGACAATATGGTAAAAATCGATAAAGAAATTACCGCCGATGAAGTAATAAATTCTGCAACCGGATTTTTTGATGGTGCAATGTCCATCATGACATTTGGCGCGGAACACAATCTGGATTTGGTACAGATTTGGAAAGATAATTTTAAATAGGAAATAAAAATGTCGTTAAAATTTAATTTGATTGCGACCGATGGAAACGCGCGCCGCGGAAGTGTTGAAACCGCGCACGGAACATTTCAAACCCCAAGCTTTATGGCGGTGGGAACGGCGGCAACGGTCAAGGCCCTTACCATGGACCAGGTTCGCGCGACCGGAACCGAAGTTATTTTGGGCAACACATATCATTTAATGATGCGCCCGGGTGGTGATTTGGTGGAAAAGATGGGCGGCCTGCACAAATTCGGTGGTTGGCACGGCCCGATTTTGACCGACAGTGGCGGGTTCCAGGTTATGTCGCTGTCTAATCTGGTAAAGATGAAAGAAGAAGGCGTAGAATTTACATCGCATATTGACGGCGGAATAAAACATTTCCTGCGCCCCGAAGATTCTGTGCATATTCAACATCAACTGGATTCAAATATCACAATGGTTTTGGATGAATGTTTGCATTTGCCAACAACGCGCGCGCGCGCCGAAAAAAATGTAGATATGGTGACGCGTTGGGCGGCGCGTTCGCGTGCGGCATTTATTGACCGACCGGGATATGGAATTTTTGGCATTGTCCAAGGGGCCGATTTTCCCGACCTGCGTGAAAAGTCTGCGCGGGAATTGACCGAAATTGGCTTTGACGGGTATGCGATTGGCGGCCTGGCGGTGGGGGAACCGCAAAGTGTTATGTTTGATATGATTGGCGTGGTTGCGCCGATGTTGCCAACCGACAAACCGCGGTATTTGATGGGTGTTGGAACGCCACTGGATATATTGGGGGCGGTGGAACGCGGGGTTGATATGTTCGATTGTGTTATGCCAACACGTGCGGGACGCACCGCGATGGCATTTACGCGCCACGGCACAATGAATATGCGTAATGCGAAATATCGTGACGATGCATCACCGTTGGATGACAAATGTGGTTGCCCGGCGTGTAAACTTTCGCGCGCGTATTTGCATCACCTGATTAAATGCAACGAAATTTTGGGCGCAACATTGTTGACGCAACATAACCTGTGGTTCTATCAAGACCTGATGCGCGGTATTCGCGAATCAATCGAGCAGGGCAGATTCCAAGAATTCAAATCAGAGTTTATAAAAAATTATACAGGTGAAAACTAAACTGTTGATTTTATTTTTCATATGTTGAAAGATAGTTTATGATACAAGGAAAAACAAAAATGGCAAATGGAAATCAAGAAAAATCAAACGCAACGCAACCGTTGGTAAAGCAATCGGGAATGCCCGCGTTTGTGCTGAATATGGACACGCGTTTCTATCTTGCGGTGGCGAAAAAGACGGTTGGTAAATTGGTGTTTGTTTATACACTGGCGTGTGCCGGTGAACATGCGCACTATGATGCGGCGGGGGCAACCGAAATCGCGACATTTGATAATGTCGATAACGCAGAAATTTATTATCAAACAATTAAACAGGCAATAGAATACAATAAAAAAACACCGATTTATGATGCGTTAAGTGAATTTAACAGCGGTTTATTAAAAAACTTTAATGTGGCAACACGATAAATATCACGAAAGGAGAAACCAAATATGGCAAAAAAAGAAATCGAAGTAATCGACCGCGGTGGCGCAAAAACCGTTGCGAAAAAAACATCTGTGGTGACGCATGCGAAACGTGTGTTTATCATAGTATCTGTGATATGGTTGGCGTTCGTTGCGTGGTTTCCGCTGTATGTAAAATCGCACTATGCGGCGCCGATTAAGAAGTCTATTGTTGTGTCAATGTTCTTTGATTTGCAACGCAATATTGTGGAACAGTATGAAAAATTACTGGGTGGAATTAAAAACGCAATCAATTTGGAAAAACCGGTTGGCATCGCGATTGAAAAAGTAAAAATCGTTGAAAAACAGGTTGACAAAGTGACCGATACCACCGCCAAAGCCAAAGAACAAACCGCGCGGGCGTCCCAGGCAACATCCGGGGTCAAGGGACTGACCGGGTTGGTAAATAAATTCGGTGTAAAAACCGATGGCGTCGATAAAGCGGTGGCCCAGGCGGATTCTGCAATCGGCAAGGCAAATGCCGCGGTGGACAAAGTGGACAATGTTGCCAAAATGGTGAATCAAAAATTGGACACTGTTGAAAAAGAATTGGTTAAATTGACCCAAATCGAAGTCGATAAAATGATTGACGAAGCCATCAAAAAACAACTGGATAAAAATTCTGGGGGCCTGGGCACAACACTATTGACGAACTATGGCATCAAACACGTGTATCCATGGCGGCCGTCTTCATGGCCGGTTGCGACAAAAATTTATAACGATTTGGAAAAATCGAATGTCGGCGTGGTCCAGATTTTAACTAATACCGTAAATAAATATTTTGGATATGTTGCGTGGGGATTGGTAATCGCGGCATGGGCGGCGGGTCTTTATATCTGGTCTATGATACATAAAAAGTATAAATCGGTAATTGCACCGTTTATTGTATGCCCGCGTTGTGGACACGCGTTCGCGGACAAACGCACGGCGGTCAGTTTTCTAAAATTATTGCAACCATGGAAATGGTTTTAACCAAAGACGATAAAACGAACCGCCCTTCTGGGCGGTTTTTAAATGATACATTTTTTACTTGCAAAATGGATTTTGATGTGTAAGAATATGCAACGCAATTGCGAGCGTAGCTCAGTTGGCTAGAGCGCAACCTTGCCAAGGTTGAGGTCGAGGGTTCGAGCCCCTTTGCTCGCACCAGAGTTTAAGGTGCAAAACACCAAAAGGAATGGTCAAAAAAATGAAATTAAATATTAAACGTTTTTTTAATTAAAGGTGCGACCATCCAAACAAACTGTGACGGACGCACTTTTCTGCGTCCGTTTTTTAATAAAATAACAAAAGGCC
>CAMVAR010000062.1 GCA_947165555.1 uncultured Pseudomonadota bacterium
AAATCGCAATTAAGGGATTGGCATCAATATTCTTTATATATCCGGTGATATTGGTAATAAACGCATTGGCATTTAACTGTACGTCTATGTGGATAATTAGTTTGATTGGCGACATATATGTATTGTTTTTGTTTTATAATATCGCACTGTATTGTATGCGTGGGCGTCGTGGGGCGGTAATAACAATTATCGGAATCATTGCATTATTCATGCTAACCATATATTTAACAAATTATCATTACGGTTGGTTTTTGTTAAAGAACACCGATGCGGGCCTGATGTGTGTGTTGCGGTAATTGCCCGGCATAAAAAATAATATCGCCAAAATGGCGATATTATTTTTTTATCTTTTCACCGGTTTCGGCATTAAATTTTTCCGACCCAACAATAATAGTCTTGTTTTTATATATTGGAGAATCGGCACGTTTTATGGCACTGCGCCAATAAATGGCCCCGTCACGCAATCGTACCGCGTTCAGATTCTTATCCGTATCCACAACAAATGCGACACCGTTGGTTACAACAAACGGGTGCGCAACACCAATATTTATGCACCAAACCGCATTGCCGGTTTTATCCGAAATGCGACAAAATGCGTCGCCCAACCCACCAACCATTATATAATTATTATCAAATACAATTGGTGCAACAATATCAACCACGGTCGCACCGCCGGTCATATTACTGGGGCGATAAATATCCGCCACCCATGCAACCGCGCGCGTTTTTCCATTTACCTTAATTAATTCGCCGGTGGTCAGACCCGCATATACAAAATTCCCGCGACAGGTTGGTGTTTTTTTTCCCGCAACCGAATTTCCCGTTGCGAATCCAGAATATATTTTTCGTTCACCCATCCAAAGCGTATTCTTGGAATCAATATTATATGGACAGATTTCATAATCAGGCGCATCAATATTTTCCACCAGATTCGGCACATTTTCCCCCAAAACATTCAATTTAGGTGTATCAAATACATTAGAACGCACCCCCGGCAGAATCGGGTCATGCTTATCACAGGCCGCCAATGCGACGATGGCCAGACCAAAAAACAAATATCCGTAACGCATTTTATTTTCTACCTTAATGTTTCGGCGGTTGCACGAATTGTTGCCGGTGCATCTGTATCATTCAATATTTTATCCAACCATTTATTGGCACCCGCACGGTCGTTAACCGATAAATATTTCTGGGCAATGGTCAAACATGTTGTGTAATAAAACGGCGAATCCGTCGTTGCCGCCGCCCCAAGATATTTTTCCACATCTGCCGCCGACATATCATCACCACGCGCAGCAATCACATGCAGGCGCGCAATATCGCGAAATTCGCGTGTTTTTCCATTTTCGGCCAAATCTTGCATTTTTGTAATGTCTTTATCGACCCGATATGCGTTAAACATTGCCAAATCTGCGGTTGTACCATCGGTATTTTTTGCAATTCCGACCAATGCATTTATATCCCCATTCTCCATCGCGATTTCATAGTTTTGCGCAGTGGCAATTTTCGCGGCACGATGCGTACGTACGCCAATTTGAATACCAACCACCACAATCATAATGGCAATTGCGCCGGCGATTAAATATTTGCCATATTTTTTAATAAACTGTTGAGTTTTTTCGTTATTCACATCTTCCCAGACTTCGCGATAAAGGGCGTCTTCGGCATGCTCTTGCATTGTTTTTTTGGGTGTCTTGACATTTTTATTGCGTTCCAAAATCGTTGCCATGGATTAATCTCCTGTATTTTACATGGTATCTTGATAATTTCTATTTTATTGCTATACTATAAACATAATGAAAAAGCAAATCAAGAACACATTACCAACAACAACGACCGGGGCGGGTGCAATAACCATCCCGGGTGAAGACGCGGGCCTGGCCGGATATATTCGGACAATTTCACAATTTCCAATTCTGACCGCGGCCCAAGAATATGACTACGCGTCCAAATGGGTGCGCGACCACGACAATGATGCGGCGGAAAAATTACTGGTTAGTCATTTGCGACTTGTTGTGTCGGTTGCGTACGATTTTAAAAACTATGGTATTCCGGTCCAAGAATTGGTGGCCAGTGGTAATATGGGTCTGATGCAGGCATTACAGAAATTTGACCCTGAACGCGGTTTTCGGTTTTCAACATACGCAATGTTCTGGATTCGTGCAGAAATATATGAAACCATATTAAATAATTGGTCGGTTGTAAAAATTGGCACATCCGCAAACCAGAAACGCGTGTTTTTCAACCTGGCCCGGGCAAAGCGTGCGCTTGGTATTATGGATGGAAACCTGTCAGATGACCAGGCGACGCAAATTGCAAACTATCTGGACGTGCCGACCGACGACGTCAAACGCATGTCCACACGCATTGTCGCGCGCGATTTATCATTGAATGCGCCCGCTAGAAATTCTGACCAAGAAGGTATAGATATGTTATCCAACATGGCGGATACATCTGCGGGGGTTATGGAAAACGTTGAACGTCACGAATTAATGCGCCGCGGTAACGCATTGTTAAAAAAACATCTGGCCCAGTTGCCAGAACGCGACCGTGAAATTTTAACCGCACGTCGATTATCGGAACCGGCGGAAACATTGGAAATGTTATCGAAAAAACATAATATTTCGCGTGAACGGGTGCGCCAAATCGAAGAACGGGCGTTTAAAAAATTGCGCGATGCAATATTAACAGAAACAACGGAAAAATCGGATGTTATTTAAAACGAAAAATATATGTTCAATATGCGCGATATTGGTCATGGGTGAAATAATTGCACCACGGGGCGCGTACGCACTGGGCACCCGCGCGGGTGATTTTGATTTTAAATTGACCGGATATGGTATGGCCGGAATTTTAGAACCAAATTTTGAAAAACCTGATTTTCTTGGGGACTTTTTGGTTCGTGGTCAAGTTTCGTATAATGGGTTGGGGGACCATTCATTTGGTTTGGTCTATGCCATGAACGAAGCGGCCCTTGACGAAGATGAATGGTACGAAGATTTATTTGGTTATTGGCAGTGGCGTGGTGTTGGGCGTATCGAAATTGGTTTGACAGATTCGGTTGCACATAAATTAGGTTTGGGGTTACCGGATGTTGGTGGTATGCGGATAAATTCTGATTCGCTGATATACCGTAAAATGGGTACAGGCGGCGGACCGGTTATTGCAAACCCAACAATCAGTGTTGGTGATTCGGCGTTGCGCGCAAACATCGTATCGGCATCACATTCAACGGTCCAATACGGATTTTCGGTGGCTGGATTTGGCGATTCGTATGATTATGATATCGGCGCAGGGATTAAGTTTAAATTTTCAGACGCAAAAACAAAGTACGCATTATCAATCGCGGCGGCATTTATTGATTCACCATCTGATTATCGGACGGATACTTTTACGCCGACAATATCTGCGGATTATCGCGCCCAGGCGGCAATTGGAATGAACATACAATATAACAGTTTTGTTTTTGGAATTGATACGCGCATTATATATGACGAAAACCCAATTGATGATGTAACCGACGGTATTTTGGCGGGTGCCGGTATCAGTTATGATTTATTAAATTACACAATGTCAATATCGTATATCATGTCTGATACAGGCATTTGGCATTCCGATGCCGTAAATTATATAGACCACACCGCAATCGCATCATTTCGATACAAGTATAGTCAATTGGTTGATGGTTGGACATCGGTTGGTATCAGCCGCGGGGAATTTTTCCTTGGGGCGGGATTACGATTAAACTTCTAATAAACATTATGTATTATATAAAAAACAAAAAACGCCCCGATGGGCGTTTTTTTTTAGCGTCTGAACGGACAAATTATTGTAAACTTTCGATTAACCCCTGTAACCGTTCTGTGCTTTCGGCATCATTCAATGATGCGGCAATCGCATAGGCGGCCTCTAAATCAGATTTGGCCGATGTAATATTACCAATACTTAAATTTAATGCCGCCGATTTTTCAAAATAGTGCATCGCGCGCATAGATTGGTCTTCCTTGGATTCTTTGGTTCCGATACCCTGAATCTGTTCGGAAATAACCCGAATCGCAGATGTATAATCGGCAATCGCCAAACCGTATTCACCCATGGCGGTGTACGCCTCGGCACGTTCGGCATAGACATCCGGCGACACAGTACCATCCGGCCGGGCCAACGAATTTGTATAGTCGGCAACGGCACCTTCCCAATTCTTTTGCCACAGGTTTAATTGACCACGTTTTGCATACAAATCACGCATTTGCAAAACATCGTTTGGACGATTGGCGTAATTTGCCATCGCACTATTAATATCGGCCAATGCGGCTTCATAATCTTCAAGCCGTGTATTCAACAATGCGCGGTCATAATACGCGATTGATGTTTGTGGGTCTAATTCAATTGCACGATTGAAATCGACCATCGCATTTTGATAGTCACCACCTTGTAAATACGCCTCGCCCCGCAGGATATACGCATCCAACATATTTTCATCTGCGGCGATTGCGGCGGACAAATCATCAATTGCACCGTTAACATCACCAGAAAACATTTTTGTTTTACCGGTATTATAATAATCGGCCCCTTGCAACAAATTTTCTTCGGTAACGGTTGGTGTGACCGGCGTTGCGGCACCAGTTAACGTATGACTGCGCCCCAAAATATAAAATGTTGCGGCAATAAAGAACAAAATTATAAACCAATAAACATAAACCGACACCGACCAAGACGACGTATTGGTGGTACGGTCTGATGTTTTGATATTCACGCCACGAACGGCGGTGGATTTGGTATTTTGTTTGTTTTGTGGTGTTTTTTTCATGTAAATTCTCCCTTCCGTTTGATTGGATTATAGACAAGATTTAACAATCACGTCAATCGTTTTTTCATCTTCAATCCCTCTTTGTTGATTGAAAAGCTCTGAT
>CAMVAR010000063.1 GCA_947165555.1 uncultured Pseudomonadota bacterium
AACGAACAAATAGAATGCGTCCTTATGCGAACCAGTTATGGCAACAGTGTTTGCGTCAGTTCCCAGGCCGGATGTGCCATGGGGTGTAAATTCTGTGCCAGTACATTATTGGGATTAAGGCGCAATTTGACCGTAAATGAAATATTTGCCCAAATATTGGTTGCACAATGGGAACTGCGCACCGATAATTTTTCTGACCGGCCAATTCGTCCAAACGGTGATGCAAATAACAATGATGTTTCGCATATTGTTGTTATGGGAACCGGTGAACCATTACAGAACACACAAAATGTTATCGGATTTATCGAACGCGCAAATCGCGAAATGGGTATTGGTTGGCGGCGCATCACCGTATCAACATGTGGGATTGTGCCGGGCATAGATGAACTTATCGCGTGGGGACGGCCGATAAATTTGGCAATATCATTACATGCGCCAAACGATGAATTGCGCAAAAAGATTATGCCGATTGCGAATAAATATACGATTTCAGAAATCATGGATGCGGCGTGGCGATTTACCGACCTGCATAATCGCCAGTTAATGATTGAATATATCTTATTGGGTGATGCGGATGGCAATTTACTAAACGCGACCCAGGAATGCGCGGAACATCTGGTGGAAATTGTACGTGGTAAAAACTGTATGGTGAATTTAATACCGTGGAATACGGTGGCTGAACGTGAATTTACATCACCGTCCGGCAATGCAGTGCATCGATTCCAAGACATACTTATTAAAAACGGTGTGCATACGCGTATTCGTCGCGAACGTGGAACCGACATTGGTTCGGCATGTGGACAGTTAAGGATTAGTGGTTAGTGAAAAAGGATTTATTATGAATTTAGAATATATAACATGTTCTGATATGCGTGAATATAACGAAATAGATGATATTATAAATCTTGGGAAAAAATATCCGATGGCGGAGTTTGCAATTCAGGCGCATCCATCAAAATTTTCGGCATATATGCCACGGTATGTATGGTTTGATACACTGATGCACACGGCGCGTGTGAACGATATAAACCTTGCTATGCATGTAAATTCTGAATGGCGAACCGAAATTTGTCATGGCAATATTCCATTTGAGATTAAACGCATGTGGGATTTGCGACGTGATAATGGCAAACCGGTTATCGGCCGGGTCCAGGTAAATATAAACGGCGGTAATGAAAAATATCGTCTTTATGTCGCCAAAGTTGCCGATATTATTCGTGCATATCCCGATACAGAATTTATCTTTCAATACACCCCACGACAAAACGCACGATTAAAGAAATTGAACGCGACGGGTGCGGCGTTTTCAATGCTGTTTGATGCGTCGGGCGGTCGCGGAATTTCGCCCCGCGCATGGCGCGCACCGGTTATGGACAATCATAAAATTGGATACAGTGGTGGTTTGTCCCCGGAAAATGTTTATGAAAAACTGGATAAAATAAATTTGGTTGTGCCGGCGAATTACAATACATGGATTGACGCCGAAGGCAAATTAAAAGACCCCAATACAAAACAATTTGATATTGCGCGTGCGGAAAAATATATTCAAAACACACTGCGCTGGGTTGCACGTAACACAAAATAAAAACGGGGGGTTACCCCGTTTTTATTTTTATTTTGTACGCGAATTAACGACTGGCGCGCATGGTGTCGCCAAAGCTGGCAACATTTTGTCCGGCTATGGCGCATTTGATGTCTTCGAATCCTTTCTTTAATTGATTCTTTTTAACAACATTGGCCGTGATAATACCACCGGCGGTACCCAAAACAACACCGGCAATACTGTCCGATGCCAAACGTGCGGTATTAAAATTACCGTCTGCATCCCGCCACACATTGCGTTGCGCATCCATTTCGGATTTAATTTTTGCATAATATTGGTCTATGTATGACGTGCTTTGGCTAATGTTAATATTTGCCGTAATGCCTATTAGCGCTGACGATTCTGCGCCGGATAAATTTAAAACGACAACATCCATATACTTTAACAATTTATCAACCTCGTCTTTGGTTAACAGCTTGCCTGCTTCGTTACATATTTCTAATGCGGAGTTTACATTTTCTAACGCATCTTGCGCCCGTTTTTTATCCGCGTCTGATAATTTTTTACTGCCCAAGGCGGATTGTAACGCTGTCTTGGAATCGTTATATTTTTTTATCATGTCATCATTGCAATGATGCGAATGGTGTTCAAAGAAAACATACAGTACCGCCACCCGGTTGTCTTGGTTCGCCGTTGGTTGATTGGCGTTTATGTTCCCCGCCGCCCAAGTATCCAATTCCGACATGCTTGGGAAACCGCTGGCGGCGTAATTTCCGCGGCGCCTTGATAACGCATCGTTATCATAATTGCCACTGGCATTCTGTAAATCGGCCGCGCCAATGACAACAACCCCGGCAACATTCTGATAACGTCCGAATAATGTATTGTTCACGTCACTGCATCCATTATGCAGACCGATACCCGCATTTCCGCCGGTTCCGCGCGCGGTATCAAAGAATAACGTGATTTTTGCATCGGGGGTGCCGGCAAATGTCTCAGTCTTGGCGCATGTGAAACCATCGCTGGTCTTGTATTCCGCGGCAAAGGCATTTATCACAGAAAACATGCAAACAAGCATGCCAATAAATATTTTTTTCATCTCTCGTTCCCTTGTTAATAAAAGACTGTTCTGTGATTTCATTGTATCACAAAAGTGATTGACGTGCAACCGGTTGAATTTATTTTTCTAACACATATCCGGAAAGAATGTTTTTTGACAAATCGCTATACATGTGTTATGTTTTTCCCGATATGAATACAAGGCATGTTTTTTTGATATGGGCCATTGGTATGATACTGGGGGCCAATAACGCCACGGCCCAGGCCGGGGATAAAAAATCAAGGCGCACAACACCCATGCGTTCAGATAGCGTTGCGTGGTCGCAGACACGAAGTCACGATATCCCGATGTTGGGTGGTGTGGCCACCGGCGTACCAAAACCACCACGGCACCCCGTTGTTTTTTCGCATCCAAATGATGCGGTTGCGTTGGATTTTATGGCGGCTGCAAATATGGGACGTGATACAATTCGGGCAATTTTTGCATCAAATATCATTATTCGCCCATTTGTGCGATTTAACAACAATATCACCATTGGCGCCAATGCCGATATAACATTTTACAATACGATATCTCGACAGGTATCCAGCATTGTACAACAGATGTACCTGTATACAGCCATGAATACACAAATCGGTGAATTCAAGGTCTGTATTGGGCGCATTCCGGCATTTAATCGCCCCGATGATTTTAAAAAACATTCTGGTATATACGACCATCTGTTAAACAAATTATATTTTGAACAAAATGTCGTTATGCCACGTGGTGCCACGATAACGTACGATAATGACGAAACCGTGATGACCGTTGGTTATGTTGAACATTCAAATGGCGTTTGGGTTTCCGGTGATGGTGATTTAATGGTTGCAATACAGCAGAAAATCGGTGACAATTTTAAAATCGATGGCGTCATTTTAGATATGCTTCGAAATGTTACCGGGAATTTGCAATTTGTATACAGTCCAACCGCGCGGGATAATATTCTGGTACAAATATTTGGCATTCCAAATAAAATGGTATGGGGCGCAACATACAAACATGGTATAAAAAACCTTCCTGTGACGGCATGTATGAACGGATTTGTCGCGCGTTCTGATGGTCGTGCCGGTGCCAATGTTGGGATTTATCATAATTCAACCGGCGCGTATGTGTTGGTTGGCGCAATTCAAAATACGATAAATGAAAATAAATGGGACCCAATATTCGAAATTGGAATTTTTCACCAGGTCTTTCCACGCCGGTCAAAATAATTTGGTCAAATTTGCAAAATTATTTTATCGCGTTTGTTCTTTTTTCTTGGCAATGGCGCGATTTATAACCGCGCTATATTCTTCAAAAGATTTTGCCGCGCGCAGACGGTACACCGGAATATGTACGCCATATTCACGTTTAATCAGGTTTTGTAACGGTAACGAGCGACTTGCCCGCATTAATATTTCAAAATCTGTTTTGGCATTCTGTTTTGATTGGACCGATGCGCGCGAACCAAATTTCGTCGCAGGCGCGTTTAATTTTTTTGTCATATAATCGACAATTGTACGCGGTGTATAATTGCCCGCGAAATATTCCGCATCCTCCAGAATATCAATTTTTGTGCCAAATGCGTTTTCCAAATACATGCTGATTTCGACTAAATCCAATGAATCCAAATCCAACACTTGATTTTCAAATGGCACATCAGAATTTTTTGCAACCAATGAAAAATCGGTATATTTTGCCAAAATCGGATAAACAAGCAGTGCAATTGATTCGGGTGTCCATTTTTTTTCAGTTTTATTTACAAAGCGTGCCATTACATCGTCCTTTTTTTCTTGGAATTGTATAATAAAATTCCGTATTGTCAAACAAAAACACCCGCGCGTATTGCACGGGTTAATAAAACTTGCTGGTGGGTGTTAAGGGACTCGAACCCCTGACCCTCTGCGTGTAAATACTAACCCGAACATTTTGATTGAGTTTGAAAAAGTTTGATTTAGTTTGAAAAATCCGCAGAAACCTTGACGTCTAGCGTTTTTGTTCTATCTAATTCTTTGATTTATTCAGAACCATTTTGATTTTATTTGTTGAGTATTTGTTGAGTTTTTTATAACAAACAAAAAGGAAAGAGACATGGCAAAAATAAATACGAACCTTATTAAAACATTGCAATATAACGGCAAGAATTATCGCGTCTGGGATGATACATTAAAGGGCTTTGGTATAAGCATACAACAAAAATCTATGTCATTTATACTGCAATATCGCAACCAATACGGGCAACAGAAATATTATACCATTGGTCGCGTTGGCGTTTTAACTGCG
>CAMVAR010000064.1 GCA_947165555.1 uncultured Pseudomonadota bacterium
CATCTAATTCTATAATTTTTCCCGCAGGGATATTTTTTATGCCAACAGGCCCATAATTGGTGCGATGCAAGGTTCGTACAGGCAAACCACAGTGCTTTAACACGATGCGGATTTCATTCTTTTTACCTTCGGTTACGGTAATTCGCAGACGTTTATTTGGCAAAATATCTATTTTCATTGGACGGTATTTTATCCCATCAATCGTAACACCGCGACGCGCCTGGTCCAATTTAGACATATTGTTGCCAATAACATCTGCAATATAGACGCGCGGAATATTTGAATCAGGCATTGTTAATTTTCGCGCCAATAAACCATCGTTCGTCATCAACAATAACCCGGTCGTTTTATAATCCAGTCGCCCAACGTAGCGCAAATTTCGGTATTCTGGCGGCAACACATCATAAATTGTATTTCGCCCATGCGGGTCACGCGTCGTTGTAACGGTATCAATTGGTTTATGAAACGCATATAGTTTTGTGTCAATGCGTGGTTTTAATTTTTTTCCATGAATTGTAATAGTATCATTTTCATCAACAAACATTACCGGTGTTGTTGCAACAACACCATTGACAACAACATCGCCGTTGGCAATCATCTGTTCGGCACCGCGTCGTGATGTAATTCCGGCATCGGCAATAAATTTTGCGATTCGCATTTTCATGTTATCAATTTCCCAATTGCAACCACGGCGGCCACTTCGGCCCGCAAAATTGTTTTACACAAATACATCGGTCGCGCCCCCGCATTGTCCAACGCCATAAATTCAGAGTCTGAAAATCCACCTTCGGGACCAATCAGTACAGAATCGATATTTTCAAAATTTTGGTTACCGGCACGTTGTTCGTATGCCACGCGTTCATCGGCAAAACAAATTTTTTTTAAATCTAAATCGTGGAAATTTACCGGTGCAGCAATTTCCGGGACACTGTTTCGGTTTGATTGTTCGGCGGCCTCTATAACTATTTTTTTCATACGGTCCCATTTTATATGATGCGCCACCACCCGTTCGGTAATAACCGGAACGAATCGGGCAACACCCATTTGGGTTGCCATATTTAACAAATCGTCGGTTTTTTTTATTGGTGCAAAATACAATGTAAGATTGTTACCAGGGTCAATATGGTCGGTTTTATCACCCACAGTAATTGTGCGTCCGTCATCATTTAATTCCGCAAAAAATTCATTTCCACCGCCAAATACCAAGCATTTTTTTGTTCGCATCACATGCCCCAGATAGTGCGCAACAGGCTTTTCCACCGGAATAATCGCCCCAGAATGCGGCGCAGGTTCGACAAAGATACGCGGAATATTTTTCATAAAAATAAATTTTCCATGCTTTATAATCTTGTTTTTTTCTGATATAATCATAACACGATGGCCGAAAAGTTCAAGATTTTATCTGCGGGTCGTGATAGCAAGGGTTTAAATATATTTAAATCCAGTGCATACAAAGAACACGAACGCACCCCAATGGCGCAAACGTTTTGGGAATTGCGCTGGTCTATTGGTGTTTGGTTGATATGTGCACTGATATTTTGTGCATCGTTTATATTTGAACATATATGGCGTTATGGTTGGTCGGCGGCAACGATTGATTGGATAAAAAGATATCTGGGTAACGCGGTATTAAGCGGGGGGTTGTCCATCGCGGCAGAAATTCCGTATTGGATTATGCGCTGTATAATGCACGCGGATTTTCCATGCATTATTCCATTTATACCGCTGATTGCGTATTATCTGTTAACAGATGCCACGTTAAAGGGGGAATTTAATCCGCATGGGAAAAACGAATATGATAAAAAATCTGGCCGCGAAGCAAACGAAGACGACGTTAAAGCAATGGGATTATTTGATGGGTTTATGATGGTTTTGGGATATTTCAAAAAGAAACCATTAAAATTACCAAAAACGTTATCGGTTTTATGTTTGGCACCACCGGGAACCGGTAAGACCGAAGCAATTGCATTACCAACAATTTTCGAATGCACGAATGTTTCAATGATTATCAACGACCCGAAACCAGAAATGGATATGAAATCCAGTGGATTTCGTTCCGAACGGGTTGGTCCGGTATTCATTATGGATTGGGCGGGACAAGACGAACCGGACAAAGGTATTTATTACCCGTCATGGAACCCATTGTCGCCGGGGCATATACCATTCAGCACAGAACAACGCGAACTGTACGTGGACTATATTTGCGACGTTTTGGTCCCTGATGCCGTGGGCAGCAGTGCCGACCCACACTGGACTCAATCTGGGCGCGCGGGTCTGGCCGGTTTTATCCAATTTATTGTGTCCAAAATCGAACGGGCCAAGGCGGACGATTATTTCTATGCACGTCTGCAATCGGGACAATTTGATGCCGAAGATGCCGCCGTACTATCAGATTACTATTTTTCAATGGTGAATGACCCAAACGCGTTTGCGGCGATGGGACTGTTGAAAAACGGTCAATTAAATGCGATGAACTATGTGCATGTTGGTACATGGGCAAATATTCCACATGTGTGGTTGGGCAAAGAGGCATCTTTTTCCATGATGCTGGATTGGATTACCGAGGCCCAGATTGCCGTTGCAAACGACCTGGCCGAACGTCAACGCCAGGGCGACCAAAGCGTCATGATGGCCGACCCAATGAAAGACTGGCTAGAAGGCGCGGTCAAAGAATGCCGTATGTATTCATATTCTAATCGTGCGGTCGCAGAATTGACCAAGTTGGCAAACACGCCTTCAACCGAGCGCGGGTCAATTATTTCAACAATATTAACGGGATTGGCCATATTCCGAAATGCGGCCGTGCGTAATCGTACATCACATTCAGATTTCCATTTTTCAGATATGCGCGGCATGATTGACCCACGCGATGGAAAAATGAAACCGGTTACGGTATATCTATCTATTAATATGGTTGACGCCAAGGCGTTAAATCCAATCACTGCGATGTTTATTGAAACAATGTCAAATTTCTTGTTGGCCAACCCACCGGAACATGTTGGGCGCAGTGGCGAAAAAATGGGGCCGTACCCGGTCTTATTCTTGCTGGATGAAATGCCAAAAATGCAAAAGATGCAGTCAATTATCCAGGGGCCCGACGTCGGACGTGGACAACAAATTTCGTACCTAATTATCGGCCAGGATATTCACCAAATTCAGGAAAGATACGGTGCAGACGCCGCATCAACCATCATTTCAACAACGGCGGCCAAGGTTGTTTTTCGTCAAAACGACCCCGATACCGCAAAACGATTTGCCGATATGATTCCGCCAAAAATAACCAATGAAAAGAAAAAGGTCAAAGGCCCGGACGGCAAAGAAACCGAAACCAAAGAGAAAAAAGAAGAGCCTGTGTTTAGTGCATTTGACCTGATGCAACTTAAAACAACGGTCGGGGGAAAACCGGCCGAAGCGGTTATATTGTACGAAGGATGGTATCAACGCCCAATTAAGGCAGAAATGCGAATGGCATTTGCAGACCCAAAAATGGTGGAATATCGCAAAATGGGACGTTCGTCGCCATTACCAGAATTCTTGATACCGATGCATCACGCAATATTGGAATATTCAGGAACCCCGCGATACTATAATCCACAAACTAATGAATTAAAAGACCTGGTTCCGGTGGCTAAATAATGTCCAAGATTTTTAAATTCTTTGCCATTGGTTTGATTTGTGCCGGATGTAATGCGACAATTGAATCGCGCCTTGATTCAATACGTGGCGGATATATGACAACGCCACCGGCGACGGAAATTTCTGATAAAAACAATCTTGATTTATTGATTGGGGCGGACGCGTTATTCCATTCGGGCGATATTGCCGGTGCGGATGCCGCATACGAATTATTTAATAAAAAAAATCCAGATGTACAAAACCGGGGAAATTTTTTGCGCGAAGTATCCACGTTGGCATTTGGTGCAAACGCAAACGATTATCGCCCATATATGATGGATTCATTGTTTGTGTCGTATTACCAGTTATGGGCCGCATTGGCCGATGGACGACGTTCTGATGCCCGCGTGATAATTAATCAGTCGTATGCACGACAAATCGAAATGTCACGCGCATACGAAAAATTGTTGGAAACCAGAAAGAATCGTGATGAAAATTCTGAACTGGTCAATCAATTACGTAATGAAAATTCCAAATGGACGGCATATCATGATATCATGAATCCGGCATTGATGTATTTATCGGGCCTGTATTTTTTAACGGCGGGTGATTTTGATGATGCACAAACATATTTGGGGCGGGCCAACGGAATGATGCCGACCAATGAATTTATTCGGCGCGATTTAGATATGGCAAAAACAAAACGTGTACCGCAAAATATGGTGTGGGTATTTATCGAAGATGGGTTTGCACCAAAACTAACCGAACGTCGCTTGTCTTTACCGGTCCTGCATAACAATGGCATTACCATGACAACAATCGCCGTTTCTGAACCGGTATTTTTTAGTGATGTAAAAAAAATCGATGGGGCGCAAAAACTGGCCGATGTTGACGCAATGTTTATGACAGAATATGGTGAATATCAAATAAACGAAGCATTACGCGCATTCGCGGCGGCGGCATCGCGCACATTTTTACAGGCCGCCACATACAATTCGCATTCTAAATCATCGTCTTTGTTAGGGTTAATGTCGACCATATATTCCGAAGTCACCAATTCACCAGAGATTCGTACATGGGCCACGTTACCAAAAACAATATCGGTAATGCGTATGCAAAATAATAAAAGTGGCTTGATTGAAATAAAATCAAATGGTACCATGGTACAACAGGTTTCGGTACCAACGTCGGGAAATTACCTGGTCTATATAAGAATTGGGCCGAACGGCAATGATACCAAGGTTATAAATTTAAAAT
>CAMVAR010000065.1 GCA_947165555.1 uncultured Pseudomonadota bacterium
CCGCTATGGTTATTATTGGACCGAATCCGAAATAGAAGAGCGCGAACAACAGGCAATGATTAAGGCATTTGATGCAATTTATGCAATTAAAACAAAATACAATGTTACAATGCGTGAAGCGGCGTATATGTATTCAATCAAGCGTGTAACCGCGGCAATGAAATTACGCGGATGGTGTTAGTAAATTAAACGGGTGCAACCGCACCCGTTTCTAACATTTGTTAATCAATTATTTCTTTTCCGAAAAATCCGCATCACGCGCGCCATCGGACTTATTATCGTCTGATGTATTTGCACCTGCGGCATTTTGCGCCTCTTGCTGAGCCTTGTACACCGCTTCGCCCAATTTCATGGCCTTTTCGGTAAGCGCATCGGTTTTGTTTTTTAGACTTTCTACGGTCGCATCTGACTTTGCCAATTCATCTGCCAACTCTTTTTTTGCATTTTCAATTGCGGCCTTGTCATCCGCGGATATTTTATCACCGTGTTCACGCAAAGATTTTTCAATGCTGAATATTGCGGTTTCGGCGGTATTTTTTGCCTCGACTAATTCGCGTTTCTTTTTATCCGCATCGGCATTTGCGGCGGCTTCATCAACCATGCGTTTGATTTCATCTTCGGACAACCCGCCGTCGGACTTAATTGAAATCGCTTGTTCTTTGCCGGTACCTTTATCTTTGGCCGACACATGCACAATGCCATTCGCGTCAATATCAAACGACACTTCTATCTGTGGCATACCGCGTGGGGCGGGGGCAATACCTTCTAAATTAAATTGTCCCAACAGTTTATTGTCTGCCGCCATATCGCGTTCACCTTGGAATACACGAATGGTTACGGCCGATTGGTTATCTTCGGCGGTTGAAAACACCTGGGATTTTTTGGTTGGAATCGTGGTATTCCGGTCAATAAGGCGCGTGAATACACCGCCCAATGTTTCGATACCCAACGATAACGGGGTCACATCCAACAACAGAACGTCTTTGACGTCACCCTTTAAAACACCACCCTGAATTGCGGCACCCATTGCGACAACTTCGTCCGGGTTAACACCCTTGTGCGGTTCACGGCCAAAGAATTCTTTGACTGTTTCGGCAACTTTTGGCATACGTGTCTGACCGCCAACCAAAATAACCTCGTTAATTTGTGATTTTTCAATACCCGCATCGGCCAATGCCCGCACACACGGTTCAATGGTACGTTCAATTAAATCTGCGACCAGCGATTCTAACTTCGCACGGGTCAATGTTGTATTGAAATGCTTTGGACCACTGGCATCCGCCGTAATAAAGGGCAGGTTGATATCGGTTGACGTCTTGGACGACAGTTCGATTTTCGCCTTTTCGGCGGCTTCTTTTAATCGTTGCAATGCCAGTTTATCACCGGATAAATCGATTCCGGTTTGCCCCTTGAATTCGTCAATTAAATATTTTAGAATACGCGCATCAAAATCAGAACCGCCCAACGCCGTATCCCCATTGGTTGATTTTACTTCAAACACCCCATCAACGATTTCCAAAACAGATACGTCAAACGTTCCACCCCCAAGGTCATATACAACAATTGTTCCGTCTTTGTTTTTATCTAAACCGTATGCCAATGCGGCCGCGGTCGGTTCATTCACAATACGCAACACGTTCAGACCCGCAATACGACCGGCGTCTTTTGTTGCCTGGCGTTGTGAATCATTAAAATAGGCCGGCACCGTAATAACCGCATCAGTGACCGTTTCGCCCAAGTAACTTTCTGCATCTTTCTTTAACTTTGCCAAAATCATCGCAGAAACCTGGGACGGGGCATATTTCTTGCCATTAATTTCGACCCATGCATCGCCATTATCACCGGCAACAATTTTATATGGCACGCGTTCCATAATCTCGCGAACCGCCGGACTATCAAATCGCAGGCCCATCAAACGTTTAATTTCATAAATTGTATTTTCCGGATTTGTGACAGCCTGGTTTTTTGCGGTAATTCCAACCAATTGTTCGCCATTTGACGTAATCGCAACCACAGATGGTGTCGTGCGTCCACCTTCGGCATTTTCAATTATTTTAGAATCTGCACCATCCATAAACGCCATTGCAGAATTTGTTGTTCCCAAATCAATACCTAATACTTTTGCCATAATTCACTCCTATTTGAATTTCTTGTATGACCAATATATAGTTATCCCAAAAATCATTTCAAGACCATAGGAATAAAATTTAATCATCATATATTATATAAAAAACATGAAACGACGCCATCGCGCCGTTTCACAAAATATATTATTAACCAATACTGGTTATTTCTTGGCACCCGCCGCAGTTGCCGCGGACTTTTTAGCATCCGCTTCTTCTGGCATTTTTCCACCAATTGTGGCAAACGCCAATTCCGCCTGACGCAATCCCAATGACACACCATCCGGTAACACCAAATCAGAACCATGCACGGAATCGCCAATGGTCAAATTCGCCAAATCTATCACTATTTTTTCAGGCAATTTATCCACCAATGCAACCAACAAAACCTTACGTACGGCAAAGTTCAAAACGCCGCCCAATTTCAACCCTTTGGACGTTTCCACATTAATCACTTCGACCGGAACTTCGACCGACACTGGCTTTTTTACGTCAATGCGCTTAAAATCAACATGCATAACCTTGTCAGACACTGGATGATATTGTATATCCATCAACATTGCGTCTTCTTTGCCCGCGTTCGTAGTGATTTGGAACAATTTTGTACGTAATCCCGGTGTGTTCAACAGCATACCAAAATCGCGCCCAGAAATTTCAATTGCGACCGGGTCTTTTTTATTGCCATAGATAACGGCGGGAATGTTTTTGTTATTACGAATTGCACGTGCGGCCCCCTTGCCGGCAACATTGCGAATTTCTGCATTTAATTCAATTGCCATTTTATAATCCTTTTTTACTTGTCCCCCGAAGCCTTGGCAAAGGGGGATTGTTTATGTATGACGCAACCTCCAAGGGTGTTGCGCGGACAGTATTATGTAATAAAACAAACGAAAAATCAAGTTATTTATGCATACCTTGATCGATTTCATACTTTAACCTTGCCATAGTTATATTATGCACAAAATCATATTTATCCGGTGTTTTCTTTAGTGACCGCAAAAGCAATTTATGTCCGACCTGGATATTACTCGGAAAATTTCTAAAATCGAGCCGTTTTTCACCGATATTTTTTCCATAAACTACGACTTCTCTATTTTTAACAATATCCACAAGCCCCACAACCGTATATATTTCCGAAGTATACTCGTCCTTGGGCATTGGGCGCCAAATTAAATCCATGTTCTGGGCATACTTTTTATTAAAACTGCCCAAATCTCCAGATTTAATATTATAATCTTTTGGTACACTACAATATTGCTCTGTATATGGCATTTTCGCACTCGAGTTTGTCATTATAGCGCTGATAACACACCCGCCAAAGCGTGCATCATATGAATAATCCAACACAATCATTCTTTGGGATAACAAATAATCGTTCATTTCATACTCCTTGATTACATAGGGGGATATTATATGACAACACCTAAAAAATCAAGGTTTTATTTACTTTTCCGGCGCAAAATCAAGAATCGCGCCCGACCGTATTTTTTATCCCGCAAAACATCCCATTTTGTTTCATCGGGTGAATAGGGCACATTTGATTCAATTTCTTGGACGACAATGGTGCCACGGTGCGCACCTTTCGCCAATTTCGCAACGAAATCAATGCCTAATTCCGGATTCACATACGGCGGGTCAACAAAGACCAAATCGGCCATCCCCCCATATTTTTTTATGGCGACAAACGCGTCCATATTAACAATATTTGCACGACAATTAAATGGTATAATATTCTTACGCAGTGCATTCAAAGATTCCACAGACGTATCGGTAAACACGGCCGTGGCCGATGGTATGCGTGACAAAACCTCTAAACCCAGTGCGCCAGAGCCCGCGAACGCATCCCAAACAAATAAATTTTCCATATGCAATTCCGGCATCAATATATTAAATATCGCGCCACGTGCCAGGTTCTGTGTCGGGCGCGCGCCATCCGGCAAAAATAACTTTCGCCCACGATACGTCCCAGAAATAATTTGCAATTTTGAATCCATATGATAATATTTTACATCAATGAACATAATGACGCAAGTTTTAAATCTGGCACGACACGCCGGTGTGGCGGGTGATGTACCAATTGGGGCGGTAATTGTACGCGATGGTAAAATTATTGCCCGTGGTGAAAACCTGGTCCAAAGAAAACAAAACCCAACACTGCACGCGGAAATCGTTGCGATAAACCGCGCGTGTAAAAAATTGGGAACAAAATTCTTGGACGATTGCGACATTTATGTATCATTGGAACCGTGCGCAATGTGTGCAACCGCAATTTCCTTTGCGCGTATCCGCAATATTTACTTTGCGGCAACGGACGAAAAGGGCGGCGGCATAACATCAAATGCCCGTGTGTTTGATAACGACAAACATCTTTGGCACCCAAACATAATTCAAATGCCGGAATACGCGGACGAATCCGCCAAACTGTTGCGCGAATTCTTCACCAACCGGCGAAAAGATAACAAAAAGGAGTAGAAATGTTAGCCACAATTACAGATATGCAATTTGATAACAAACCTTATTCTGTTACATTGGTCCCATTATATCGATCAGATAGTAGCACCCCAATAACCATTATTGTGCCCACCAAGCAATCAGATTTCGTTCGTACCAAATTCGCTTGCGGGGATACAATAAAATACAACCTAGACGAAAACGACAAACCTGTTTTATC
>CAMVAR010000066.1 GCA_947165555.1 uncultured Pseudomonadota bacterium
TATTATCCATACGCCAACCGAATCGAAGACCAATAATCCGATACAATATGCAATAATACCCCCAACAATTGACCCAAATGTTGCCGCCAAAACAACCGGGACCGCACGTTTTTTGTTTGCGATAATTGGCGGGGTCATAAAAACCTCTGGTGGGATAAATAAAAAAATCGATTCGCACACGGTCAGGAAAAATACCAGCCATGTGTATGTCTTGCTTTCGGCGCGAGCCAATAGATATTCGGATAATTTCATGATTTTGTTCCGCGTTGTGAAAAATTTTTCTTGATTGTATCGGAATATATTATAATTTACAATATGAATAAAATGTGGAAATGAAAATGCAACAAAAGCACACAGATTCAAATCGTAATGAACGTATTGCCGCCAAGGTACAAACAATTGTCGCGGAAATTTTGCGTGATGATTATGCCGAAGACCCGGTGTTGTCCGGTGTGTCGTTGGTTGGTGCGGTTGCACACGGCGGATTGCAATTTGTACGATTGTTTTTCTATTGTCGGACCGATGATATTGATTTGGTTCAACGCAGGTTAGATATTGAAACACGAACAATTCGCTATCAAATGGGACAAAAATTAGACCAGAAATATGTTCCCCAGATTCGTTTTTCATACGATGATACATTGGAACGTGCGGCGAAAATTGATGAATTGTTATCAAAATTGAAGTAAAAAAGTCGTGAATTTTCGCCTTGCATGACATCTTGTACTGGTGTATTATTGCCGCATAAGATGTGTGGGTTAAAGGCAGGTAATGAAACAAAGTCATATTAGAAATTTTTCAATAGTTGCGCATATTGACCACGGTAAATCGACACTATCGGACCGGTTGATTGAATATACGGGTGGACTTGAATCGCGCGAGATGAAGGCCCAGGTCTTAGATTCAATGGATATTGAACGTGAACGCGGTATTACGATTAAGGCCCAAACTGTGCGTTTGAATTATCGTGCGAAAAATGGTGAAATGTATCAGTTGAATTTGATGGATACACCCGGACACGTTGATTTTTCATACGAAGTGTCACGGTCATTGGCCGCATGCGAAGGTGCATTGGTTTTGGTTGATGCAACCCAGGGGGTCCAAGCGCAGACATTGGCAAATGCCTATTTGGCATTGGACAACGATTTGGAAATGTTACCGGTGTTAAATAAAATTGATTTACCGTCCAGTGATGTTGATGCGACGCGCGCCCAAATTTCTGATGTAATTGGCCTGGATGCAAATGATGCATTGGCCGTATCGGGTAAAACCGGTGCCGGTGTTCCCGAATTGTTGGAAGAAATTGTAAATAAATTGCCTGCGCCATCGGGAAATGAAACTGGGCCAACCCGTGCATTGTTGGTCGATTCGTGGTATGATTCGTACCTTGGGGTTGTGGTGTTGGTGCGTGTTGTTGATGGTGTGTTGCAACGTGGACAAAAAATAAAATTCTTGGCCACGGGTGCGGAATATACGGTTGATAAAATTGGATATTTTACACCAAAAATGGTGAATGTTGATTCGTTAATGACCGGCGAAATCGGGTTTATTATCACGGGGATGAAAACGATACATGATTGTCGTGTTGGTGATACGATTGCAGATTCGCGGGCGGATGTTGTTGCATTGCCGGGCTTTAAGCCATCGGTTCCGGTGGTGTTTTCATCGTTCTTTCCGGTGTTGGCGGATGATTATCCAACGTTGCGCGAAAGTGCCGAAAAATTGGCACTAAATGACGCATCGTTTGTTTTTACAACCGAAAAATCGTCGGCATTGGGTTTTGGGTTACGTTGTGGTTTTTTGGGGCTGTTGCACATGGAAATCATAAGTGAACGATTGTCTCGTGAATTTAATTTGAATTTGATAAATACGGTCCCCAGTGTGCTGTATAAAATTCATCTGCGCAATGGCGATGTGTTTGATTTGGAAAATCCCGCCGATATGCCGGAAGTTACAAAAATAGAATCGATTGAAGAACCGTGGGTGCGTGCAACAATAATGATGCCTGATAAATATATGGGCGGTATTATGCAGCTGTGTGCGGACCGACGTGGAATCCAGGAAAATATATCGTATGTTGGGAATAGGGCGGTTTTGGTGTATCGGTTGCCGTTGGCCGAAATAGTGTTTGATTTTTACGACCGGGTAAAATCTATATCGTCGGGCTATGCGTCGTTTGACTATGTTGTCCAGGATTATCAACCATCTGATTTGGTCAAGGTTTCAATATTGGTAAACGAAGAAAATGTGGAACCGTTATCGTTTATGTGTCATCGTTCTGCGGCCGAAAAACGTGGGCGCACAATTGTTGAAAAATTAAAAGATTTGATACCGCGTCATCAATTTAAAATACCGCTTCAGGCGGCCATCGGTGGGAAAATTATTGCGCGTGAGACAATCGCCGCGTATCGCAAGGATGTAACCGCAAAATGCTATGGTGGTGACATCACGCGCAAAAGAAAATTGTTGGAAAAACAGAAAGAGGGTAAAAAGCGTATGCGGACATTCGGTAATGTTGAAATACCACAATCGGCATTCATAAATGCATTAAAAGTATAAAAACAAAGGACAGATAAATGACAAAATTAAAAGAATATGTAAGGTTGCATAAGCAGGTGCGTGATGCACGTCGCACACTAAATAGTGCGGAACAAAAAATTACCGCGTTAAATAATGACTATTTTTTGTCGTACGTCTGTAATGGTCGGCATGCCTGCATCAATAAATTTAAACGTGTTATTGTTGATGTGCCCAAAACACAATATGTTGATGATACGGGGCTTGTCCAAACGTGTGCTTTTTTTAGCAAAAATTCCGTGTGTGTACACAGAAAGTGCGAGATGTTTGCGGACAATGTGTCATTTATTTCGGCGCGTGAATCGTATAATATTTTACGTCAAAAGAGGCGGGATTTAAGAAAACAAATTTTTGGTATTCGTGTGCGTTAATTTTATTAGAACATCGTACGGAGAAGAAAGGATAAGGGATGGTGTTTTTTAATGAAAAATTGTGCGCTTTGCAAATTGCACAGGCAGAAGTTGACAGGTTGCGCAGAAAGCATCGGCTTGCCAGACGGGATTTTAGGTGCGTAGAGATAGATAAAGATGGTCATGCGCGGCTCCCGTATGCACTGTACCGGACATCGCTGTTTAGTGGGCGTATTGTGTCAGAACCGTGTTGTATATTTCATGAACAAACATGTTGTATGAATACGAATTGTCCACACGTTAATTGGAATAGGGGTTTTGTTGATTTGTGTCTGCGGTTGAATTTGGCGCGGCAAAAACGCAACGCGGCGTTGCGAAATTTGTTTAAAACAAGATAAAATACCATTTATGGGGGTATATGATGGCGCATCAATTCTTTTTTAATCCGTATATTTTGGACAATTTGATTGTGCCATCACGGGGCTTTGATGTTGTCCAGGATATTTCTGAACCGCGTTTGCGTATGTATGTAACCAGTCGTGGCGTTAAGACGTTTTTTGTGCGAAAACGTATAAATGGGCGCGATAGACGGATTATTATTGGCCAATATCCTGATGTTGGTATCGAAGATGCGCGCAGCGCCGTTGCAACAGTGTTGGCGGATGCGTCAAAAAAAATTCAAATTAAACGTAAAAAAATACTGTTTCAAGATTTCATGAATATGTATTTGAAAAATCGGGTGCGTCGTAGCGTTGGGTCTTATGATAAATTGGTGCGGTCAATAAATCGTCATTTGTCTGGATTAAATGCAAAAAATATTTCCGATATTACGTCGGATGATATTCGGGATGTAATTGGTGCGATTGATGGTTGTGCCATGGCAGAACGTATGCAGGAATTGTTGCAAAGTGTGTTTAGGTATGCGATTGATACAGGTTATGTTCGGACCAATCCCGTGTCAAAATTGGATAAACCTGTCCAGAAACGGCGTGTTCGTCCGTTGAATAAATATGGGCTGCATCGATTAATAGATGCAATAAAATCGTATCCTGATGCAAATATGCGTGCGGCGTTTTTAATGTTGATATATGGGTTTGCAACAAAAAATCGTGTGTTTTCAATGCAGTGGACTGATTTGGATTTTAATCGTGACATGTGGTGTGAACAGCCTTTGTCTGATATGGCCGTTGTTTTATTACAAGATTTACCCCAAGATGGTTATTGGGTGTTCCCGGGGCGTGGGCATGGACATTTGACGGACCCACGGTTGGCCTGGTCACGGGTGGTAAACGATGCCGGAATACCAAATTTGACGATGGATGATGTGTATAAATTTTTGGCGCGTCGTCTTGTTTGGGCGGGGGATAAAGAAGATTTACGTAATAATATGAATGATTTATTGGATGATTTGTTGGGTGGTGCATAAATTTATTAAATGTTATTATTTGTTATAATTTCTTGACAGATGTCTTGGGAAATGATAGTTTTTAATAACGAGCGTCATTTAAGTATGGCACAAAAGTTTAACAGAAACAAAGGATGTAAAATGTCAACTTTTGAAAAAGTAAAAGCACTGATTGTACAGAAATTAGGTGTGGATGAAGCCCAGGTTACAGAATCTTCATCGTTTTCGAACGATTTGGGTGCGGATTCGTTGGATGTTGTGGAATTTGTAATGGCCGTTGAAACGGAATTCAAAATCCAGATTCCGGATGAAGAAGCTGCAAAATTGTTAACAGTTGGTGATGCGGTAAAGTATATTGATGCACATACCAAGGCTGCTGCATAAAAGGCATTACTTTTGTTAATGTATTCCGTCACGGGCAA
>CAMVAR010000067.1 GCA_947165555.1 uncultured Pseudomonadota bacterium
AAGGTTATAAATTTAAAATAAACCAAACAACATAAAAAAAAAGGAGGATAAATAATGAAAAAATTTTTACCAATCGCGTTGTGTGTAACATTGGTGGGCTGTGGCGAAACAACTGTTGTTGATTTAAATAATGAACGCGAAGTTGCATCCATGCAACATGTTATGGAATTGGAATATCGCGATTGGACATCAACCGCAGAAAAAATGACAAAATCAATGTTGTCTAGTGGTGCATTTTCGCGTGTAAAAAATCCTGTAATTGCGATTGGCGAAATCAAGAATGACACCATGCAACGATTTGATACCGATATTTTGATTAAGAAAATTCGCACAACATTAATTAATTCCGGGCGGGCCCAGGTTACAACCGGATTTCAAAATGGCCATCCCGCCGAAGACCCGACCACATACAATGTTCGTAACACCCGTGGTAATGTTGAATATGATGCGTCAACAATTGCCGAACGTGGCACACTGGTTGCACCAAATATGTCATTAAGCGGTAAAATGTTGCAACGTAATTTGAAATTAAAATCTGGATGGTTTTCATCCGTGGATACACGCGTGGAATACTATCTGCAATTAACGTTGTCGGATGTTAAAACCGGCCTTGCCCTGTGGGAAGACGAACAACCGATTATCAAAGAAGGCGACCACGCCCCAACATGGTAATATGGGAAAACATTCTTGGTGCATACCCCCAAAAAACGGGGGTATGTTTATATAAAATACAGGAAATAAAATGCGACAATATAAAGGATGGGCATCTATTGTTTTGGGAATGCATGACGCATTGGTGTCAACGTTGGGATTGGTTATTGGGTTGGTGTCGGCCGGGGCAGGGAAATATACAATAATATTGACGGCAATAATCGCGTGCATGTCGGCGGCCATGTCAATGACCGCGTCCCAGTATTTGGCCGAACGCGCAAACAATAATACACGCGTTGCGTTTATGCGCGGAATGATTACAGGCGGCGCATATTTTTTTACCGCATGTATGTTGGTTATGCCATTTGTCTTTATATCCAACACCGTTGTTGCGGCAACAATGATGTATATTGTCGCAGTATCCGTCATAGGATTTTTTAATTATGTAAAATCTGTTTTATCGGGTGGGCCGTTTTGGTCGCGTTTTCTAGAAATGTTATTGGTGTGTTTTATTGTAACCGGCATTGCGTTTGTAATCGGCGAATGTGCCAAATCATGGCTTGGGATAACGATATAAAACATCCGCGACACGGGCGTTTTATTTACGAATACTAAATTCGCAACCGCAATAATTTTGGCGGTAAAAATCGGATTCACGGTTGATTTGCACACGCAAATTCTCGTCCCATTTTATGGGCAAATATTCTGTATCGCCGGACGCAGATTTGCCGGACGCGTCAACCTGGGCCTGGTCTTTGTGGCGCGACACCCCCAGGACAGATGCCACCGCGTTATACCCGTTTTCACGCGCAAATTTTTTTGCGTATTCAAACCGGTATGCAAAACATAAACTGCACCGCGCACCACGTTCGGGCTCATTTTCCAAACCGCGTACCGCCGCACGCCACGCATCATGGTCATATTCGCCGATTTTATATTTCACACCCAATTTTTCACAATATTTAACTTGTTCCTGCATACGGCGCATATATTCATCGGCGGGATAAATATTCGGATTAAAAAACAAAACAATAAAATCATCAACACCGGGAATTTTCCCGTCCGCCAATTGTTTTATCGCGCCCGCGCTGCACGGCGCACAACAAGATACCAAAACAAGTTTCATTTTTTTCATTTCTATCTGCTGTGCAACCAATTAAACAGGCCACGCTTGCCTTCGTTCCAAATTTCTATTCTGCGCAGCCGGGTTCCAGGTTGTTTTTTGAAACCGCCGACTTTTTCATGAAAGTTTTTTGTCGTTGTTTCACGCGTTATTATCACTGGCATACGCCATTCCGCATCACATAAATGAATTTCAGATAGGACATAATCCAACATCTGGGGCATTTCAGATTTTTGAAAAACCGCAACACGTTTTTTATTTGGAATATCTGTATTAGATATTATTGTGTATTCGGTATATCTTACATTTTTCGACATAGTTTATCCTTTGTTTTTAAACCTACCTCTCTCTCGCCTAATGTGCTTTTTCTGTGCCACGGTTAAATAATTGCACCAAACCAACCGGCAAACTTCCCGTTTTTTCCGGCCAAATTTGATTAAGGTTTTTATCCACCACAATATCTTTTTCCGATAATGGACGGTACGATACCGTTTCCCATTTGATAATTGATGGCGCATCGGTGGCGAAACTACGCAGACCAACGCTACTTTCATTATGTACAGAAAATGTCATCGGGGAATTATTCATACTTTCATCAGGTTTGAAATTGAATGTTGAACCATAATGTTCCAACAGATATTTTTTAATATCGTTTGGATATAATATTTTCGGCATAATAAATTCAAATGTTTCATCTGTATCGGTCGCAATAATCGGATACCCATCGATATATTGATATTTATCGTAAAAAGGAATTTTTCTGGATGTTTTATCCATATTTACAACACAATTTTCGCGGCGAACAGTGACACGATATTGAACATCATTTGGATTTCGTTCGGCAATAATCTTTTGTAAATCATCAACACCCGAAATATAATATTCCAGGGTTAAAATCGGATTTTGTACGGATGCCTTGAATCTTGCAAATACAGCTGGTTTCATCTTGCTACTCTTTGGTTGGTTCCAATTCAATACGTGTAAACAGATTTTCTGGCACGGTGAATTTTTCACCGTTTGCAATTCTGTGTTCGTACATGGTTGGCCAAGACAAATCGTGCGCACCGGTAAATATGTTTTGTATCTTTTCTGCCGCGTCCGGAATAATCGGTGCAGACACGCGCGCAAACAAATCTATCAATTGGAAACATTCGTTCAGCACCGCCGCCGCGCCCGCCGTATCGCCGTTTTTAACCAACGCCCATGGTTCGCGTGCGGTCATATATTCATTTGCAATTCCATAAATATCACGCAGTGCGATAATGGATTTCCGGAATTCACACGCGTCCAGGCAACCCGTCAATTCCGCCAATTTTTCGTTTATGCGATGCGCCAAATCTTCATCCATCGCACCGCCCGCCGGCACAGTGTCCCCAAAGTTTTTGTTCGACAGTTTACACACGCGCGACACAAAGTTCCCAAGCAAACCATTCAAATCTTTGTTCACAATTTCGGCAAATCGCGTCATTGTAAAATCTGTATCATCCGTTTCCGGGGCAGATGCCAACAGGGCATACCGCCAACAATCACTTGGCGCGATTTCCAATGCCGTGTCCAAGAATATTCCGTTGCCGGTTGATTTTGAAATTTTTGCACCATTAAAGTTCAAGAAATTTTGTCCTTTTAACACATCAACGGTTTTCCAATTATCATCCATCGCCAATTCTTGGGCCGGGAAAAACACAGAATGAAACGATACATTATCTTTGGCCATAAATTGGGTATAATGACAATCGGGATTTTTCCACCACGACGCCCAATCCGGGGTCGCAATTTGCGAAATAGAAACATAACCCCATGGCGCATCAAACCATACATAAAAAACCTTGTCTTCATAACCCGGTTTATTTACCGGGATACCCCACTTTAAATCGCGCGTGATGGGGTTGTCGCGCAGACCTTCGTCCAACCATTTATTTGCAATTTTAATCGCGGTTTTGGGCCAACCAACACGCGAATTTATCCATGCACGCAATTTGTCCTGCATTTTGCTTAATTTGAAATACAGGTGTTTTGTTTCACGCATTTCAACCGGGGACGATGGGTCAATCGCACTGTGTGGGTTTATCAATTCCGCCGGGTCAAGGGAGGCACCACAACTTTCACATTCATTACCATACGCCCGGTCATAGCCACAATGTGGACATGTGCCAATAACATAACGGTCCGCCAAGAATTTTTTCTCGCCCGTGGAATAGGGCTGCATAGATGATTTTTCTTCTATCATGCCCAACGAATCAAGGCGTTCAAACAATTCGTGTATAAGTTTTTCATGCTGGGCGGTGTGCGTGCGACCATATAAATCAAAAGATAATTTGAAATCGCGCACCGCGTCCAAATGTTTTGCGCGATATTTTTCAACATATTCTTCGACCGGCATATTTTCGCGGGCGGCACCAATCTCGCTGGTGGTGCCGTGTTCGTCCGAACCACCAATATACAGGACATCACGACCACGCGCGCGACAAAAACGCGCATAAACATCAGACGGCAACAGACAACCAATCAAATGCCCGATGTGCAGTTGGTTATTCACATACGGTAATGCCGAAGTTATAAGATATTTTTCACTCATTTATGCGCCCCTTTGATTTTTTTATGAAAATGGGACGCGAACGGGGCGTCCCATGGAATCCCGTTTAATATTTTATAAAGATTATATTTGCATTCGTTTCATTTTTTAACTCTCTGGAACCCTGTCCGCCTTTGCCAAGGCTACGGCGGGACACTCAAATTTTCAACGCACGCTATGCTTGCTTGAAAATTTGGTGGGTGGTATTGGACTCGAACCAACGACCTTTACGATGTCAACGTAACGCTCTAACCAACTGAGCTAACCACCCATGTTCTTCGCTATCACCCCAAGTAACGGGCATTATAACAAAGAAAATCATGATTGCAAGAAATTATATGAAATTTGTTAATGCAGCCATGAATATG
>CAMVAR010000068.1 GCA_947165555.1 uncultured Pseudomonadota bacterium
ATGATACTGATGCTGGTATACTCTGTTTGACGTACACGAATGCGGCCGCCGGCGAAATGCGAAATCGAATTTTGGCGGCGTTACGTAAATGGGCAAACGCATCGGACGATGAAATGCGTGAATTATTGGTTGGAATCGCAATATCACAATCGCCAACGGATGCCGATATTGCCCACGCACGGAAAATATTCTTTAAATATATTGATAAACCCGATATTCTAAAGATAAAAACCATACACGGATTCTGTGAAGAAATATTGCGTCGTTTCCCGACCGAGGCCGGTATATCCCCAACATGGTCTTTGGTGTCTGATGCCCCGCAACAGGTATTGTTACATGACGCATTTTCTAAAATGTTAAATGAATCATCGGATAACCCGGAACTAAATAATGCCTTTGAGCATATTTTTAACACGGTATCGGAATACAAATTGGATGATTTGTTGGTTCAGATAGAAGCGCATTATAAACATTTCTTTTTGATAAACGATTTTGATAATTATCGCAAATATTTTATTGATACAATTAGAAAAAAATTAAACATGCAAACACAACAAACCGATGGTTTTGACCGTAAAAGTCTGTTGCCAATCCTGAATATGTTAAAAAGTGAAAAAAAGACCGGCGTCACATTAAACAAGTTTATAAACACATTACAACAATACATTGATAATAAAATAGATTTTCAAGAATACAAAAAAATATATCTAAAGGCCGATGGAACCATCAGTTCGCGCGTGCCTTCGTTTGATTATTTGAATTCTGAATCTGAACGTGTTTTGCGTGAAAATGCAAATTGTGTAAACCGTGGAATATTTAATGATACGGTTGCGATGTTCGATTTGGCGGCCGCATTTGCGCGTTGTTATCAAGAGATTAAACAATCACACAACGTGTTGGATTTCGAAGATTTGATTTTATATACGCATCGGTTGTTTTCAAATCAATCGACCATGGGTTGGGTATTGTCGCAATTGGATTTGTCTTTGTCGCATATATTGGTTGACGAAGCCCAAGATACCGGCTCAATGCAGTGGGAGATTTTTCGTATGTTGGCCGGTGATTTTTTTACAGATGGCGATTCTGATGAATTGCCACGGTCGCTGTTTGTCGTTGGCGACACCAAACAGTCGATATATGGCTTTCAAGGGGCCGACCCAAACGCGTTTGCGACCGTGCGAAAGACAATTGGCGACCAAATGTTGGCCAATGCACGCCAATTGCGCGATGTGCCATTAAGTCAAAGTTATCGTTCAACGGAACCGATTTTAAAAACCGTTGATATGTTTTTTGATAATGAGTGGGTTATAAATCAAACGGGGTTTAAAAACAACAAACATAAATGTTTTAGAGTTGGCGAACCGGGCGTCGCAGAAATTCATAAATTGGTAACCGCCGATGAAGATACAGCGTCTGTTGTGCGTCGTCGCTATATTCGTGATATTGCAGATAAAATCGAAAACATGATAAAATCTGGTCGGTGTGCGCCAAATGATATTCGTGGTATTCCCGTCGCGGGCAGTGATAGAATTGTGTTGCCAAAATATCCGATTATCAAAGATTTAATGAATCTGATACGGTTTTGCATCAACGTGTCCGATGATTATAGTTTGGCGTGTGTTTTAAAAAGTCCTTTGTTTGCGATGACTGATGGGGCGGTGTACGAATTATGCGATGTGCGCAATCGTGAAAATTCGCGCCGCAAAAAGATGTCGGGTAACAAAAAGGCGGTTGACTTGATAGACTGTGTGCGTGATATGCACCCACAAACACATGCCGTATTACAATCATGCCACAGTCGATGGGCCGTATAGTTTCTTTACGTATGTATTAAATAATTACAATATACGGGAAAATATTATTGCGGCCCTTGGTGGAAATGTTGTTGACCCGTTGGAAGAGTTTTTGACTATATGTTTGGCGTACGAACGTACCCAACCCGGGACATTAAAACACTTTATAAAATGGTTTATTACTGGCAATAGCGAGATTAAGCGCGATATGGATTCTGGTGATGGTGTGCGTATTGTTACCGTTCATGGCAGCAAAGGTCTGCAATCGCGGGGGGTATTTTTAATTGATACAGTTAATACGCCAAAATCGGACAAGACGTGCTATATTCCCGGGTGTAACGGCGCACTTCCGGTTTGGGTTTGGACGGCGCGTGCGGTCGCGGAATACAGTCCAGAATATTCTGGGTTAAGTGCTGTGTCGGGGCGCGCAACAATTGCGGAAAGTTTTCGTTTATTGTACGTGGCGATGACACGTGCGCGCGATGAATTATATATATATGGGTTTTGCAAATATAAAAACGCACCGGAATTGTCGTGGCATAATGCGTTGTGGCGTGTTTTGCATGACGCGCCGGGAACGGTATCATCAGATGATGTAATAAGGGTATCTAATTATGACGAATGAATTGCAAAAATTGATTGATGCAAAGGCAAAAACAGAACGTGCAACCGGACTTGGGCGATTTATGCATGCGCGAATGCAGATGGTGTTTTGTAACAATGGTACATGGGTGGGTGATGCGGATATTGTGGCCAAACTAAAAATAATACCGGATTTAATGGATATAATGGGCCCCGATTCCCGTGTCGAGGTTCCGATTGCCGGCACAATAAACGGCCGATTTATCAGTCGGCGCATTGACCGGTTGTATGTAAATAACAAGGCAAAAAAAGTAATAGTTTTAGATTACAAAACCGATATCGACAAAAGTTTGTTTTATAAAAAATATATCGCACAATTAACAGAGTATCGCAAATTGTTAGAGCATATTTATAAAGGGTTTGATATAGAATGTAAAATATTGTGGTTAAATGATTTTACACTGGAAAATATAGCCTAGGGGTTATATAATACACGGCATGTTAATAAATTTAAATATTTCTAATATTGTTTTGATTGATAAACTGAATCTTGAATTCGGGACGGGCCTAAATATTTTAACTGGTGAAACGGGCGCGGGTAAAAGTATATTGCTGGATGCGCTTGCACTTGCGTTGGGCGCACGGTCGGATGTGGGGCTTGTGCGACACGGTGCCGACATGGCATCTGTGGTTGCAGAATTTGATGGGGCGAACGATAAAATATATGCGATTATGGATGACGCGGGCATTGAACGTGATACAAATATTATATTGCGACGCACACTTGGCGCGGATGGCAAAAGTCGCGCCTGGGTCAATGACACGCCGGTATCAATCAAGACACTTAAATCAATTGGTGATGAATTGGTGTCTGTACACGGTCAATTTGCCAACCATGCATTATTGAACCAGGCGACACATCGCGCAACATTGGATGATTTCGCATTAAAAAATTATAATGATTTTAATGTGTTATTAAACGATGTTCGTGTTGCGTATCATGAATATCACACATTGGCACAACGCTTAAAAGAAACCGAAGATTTTATTGCGCGCAACGCAACGGAACAAGAATACCTTGAACACAATGTTGCGGAATTACGTGCATTAAATGTCCGTCCGGGCGAAGAAGAAGAATTGGCAACGCGCCGTGCCGACATGATAAATGCCGAAAAGAATGCCGCGATATTGACCGATGCGGCAAATGCAATTGGCGCGGGTGGCAATACTTTGGATGCCCAAATATTTGCGGTTGCGCATATTTTGGAACGCATAAAAACCGAACCAAATCCATTTTCGGAACAAATAGATGCACTTTATAATGCGGCGGAAATGGTTGCGAATGTTGCGGGCGCGATTTCACCCGACGAAATCGACACGGACACGGTCGATTCAATCGAAGAACGTTTGTTCGCGATACGTGCGGCGGCACGCAAACATCATGTCACCGCGGATGAATTGCCAAATAAACTGCGCGATATGGAATCGCAATTAAATACTATAAATAACAGTGATGCCGAATTAAAAAAATTACGCGATGCGGTTAATTTGGCGCGTAAAAAATATGATGTTTGTGCGACAAAATTGAGCGATGCGCGCCATGTGGCGGCGGCGAATATGCGCGAACGCATTTTGCATGAATTACCAGATTTGAAATTGGCAAATGCGGATTTTATGGTTGAATTTTCGCAAATTGCGCCGTGCGCATCCGGTATAGACGACATAACATTTATGATAAAAACAAACCCGGGTATGCCATTTGCCCCATTGCATAAATCGGCCTCTGGTGGTGAATTGGCGCGTTTAATGTTGGCAATGCGTGTGGTGTTGGCAACGGGTGACAGGGCGCATACATTTGTTTTTGATGAAATAGACACGGGGATAAGTGGTGCCACCGCATCGGCTGTTGGCGAACGGTTAAATCGCCTGGCCGCCGGGGCCCAGGCATTGGTTATAACCCATTCGGCCCAGGTTGCAGGCTTTGCCGACAGGCACTTCAAAATTGAAAAGACATCCAGTGGCGAAATTACAACCACAAATGTTTATGAAATAACGGGCGAAGAACGGCTAAATGAAATCGCCCGAATAATCAGTGGTGCGGAAATAACCCCCGAATCATTGGCCACCGCCAAGACATTGGTTAAGGATTAAATTATTGTAATTCCATCGGCAAATTCAACGCTTGCGATTTTTTGTACGGTGTTTACGCTTGATATAATCGTGCCATTCGCTGCGCGTGCAATCGCGTATCCGCGCGCCAAAACATTTTTATAACCCACAGAGTTTAGCATCTGTGCACTGTGTTCAACGCCGCGTTTCA
>CAMVAR010000069.1 GCA_947165555.1 uncultured Pseudomonadota bacterium
CACTAATAGAAACATCCGGCGTGGTCAGTTGACTTTTTGACGCAATTCCGGCCCGATTCGGCGCAGGCGCCAAACTGGAATTAACCATACTGGTTACACCAACGCGGTCAAGACGCGGGTCACGTCCCGACAAAGGGGCCGCCATGACAACACCAGGCAACATTATCATCAATGCAAAAATAAATTTCATTGTTATATCCTCTCTCTATTCAACTTGCAAGACCATTATACCACAAAAACACTAAAAAATAAAGTATTATATCGTTACTTTTTCCATTTCCAACCAATCTTGGATTCGGTCCCCCCAACCAATCGCCCGATATTTTCGCGATGCCGCCAAACAACCAACAATGCAACGGCCAACATTATAACACCAATCAACGGATTAAGCACAAAACCACATATCGGTGCAACGACACAAATTGCCAATGCCCCCGCCGATGAATATCCCAGCCCCAGCGCAACAATCAACCATTCAACACCACAAATCACAAAAATCAACGGATTAACCGCCAACATCAATCCAAAGAAACACGACACACCCTTGCCCCCGTGAAATCGCAACCACACGGGATAACAATATCCAACAATTGCGATAAAACCGCACAGCACACCAAACACATCGCCACCAATCCATCGCCCACCCCAAACGGCAATCATTGCCTTGGCCATATCTAATAACCACACCAGGCCCGCCATACGCAAACCACCAACACGCATAACATTGGCGGCCCCGATATTACCACTGCCAACCTGGCGCAAATCCCCCCGCCCAAATGCCCGCGTTATTAACAATCCAACAGGTATACTGCCCACAAAATAAGATAAAATTATTGCAATTGCATATAACATGATTCTTTTTCCTTGATTTTCTGTTTGTTTTCTATAAAATAGCAGAAAACGTAAACAAATAAAAGGAAAATAAAGTGGCAAACCACAAATCATCTAAAAAAAGAATTTTGGTAACGGCCAAGAAAAACGCCGTTAACACCGCACGTCGCAGTGCCGTTAAAACAGAAAATAAAAAGGCCATACGTGCCATCGCATCTGGGGACAAGGCCGCCGCGGTCGTCGCAGTGCGCAATGCCGAAAGCAAAATGATGAAGGCCGCGGGTAAAACTATGCCGAAAAAACGTGCATCCCGCCGCGTTTCGCGTCTGACACGTGCCGTTGCAAAGATGGCCTAGGTTGGGATTTAAATAAAAATAATTCGGCGTGCATTCATGCACGCCTTTTGTTGCGCAACAAATAAAACCATACATTTATAAAAGTCATCTTATACGCCGACGAGCAAATATTGAAAGTTTTTCATGTTTACGCTTTGTCAGTGCACGTGCAAATAACGCATCAATATGCGGTTGCGTTATAAAAATTTCATCACCATACGCATCATAAACCGCCCCACCCCCAGATTTGTATTTATGCACACTATAACCACCGGTCAACGAAAAAAACGCCCCAACCGAATCCCACACAACATTATTATCAATATCTATTAAATCCATCAGTGTACAAAATATCCCATTTTCCGTTTCCATATTCCGTATTAATTTTTACCTGAACAACACGCCCCATAAATAACCACCCTTTTGTTTTGCACATAATATCCACAACAGACGAAAAAAATCAATAAAATATTTAATCCACCATCGGCACACAGAACCACGCCCCCACCCACATTACCGGGGTGCAACACATGGATATATGAAATATGTTAACAATACTTTGACTGACGCATATATTCACTTGTAACACGCAAACGCAAATAACGCATCAATGTTTGTTGTCGCGAGATTATTAATTCATAGATTCGCGTCAAATGATTCCGCCCCAACTTTATGGGCTGCCCATCTGAGCCGGTAACAACATAGTTGCCATTTTTATCTGATTTGAATGTATGTCCCCCAGAAAACACAATACCATTTCCATCATTCAACGTTCTAAAACAATAAGTATTACGAATAAAATTACATACCAGTTCAAAATTTAATTCTTGTTCTGCTTGGTTACCTGGTGTTTGTCCCATCTATACCTCCTTGGTTGTTTATGTTGGTTTTATAAAACAAAAGGCCGCCACAGGCAACCTTTTGTTTTAGAATTTTAATTCAACGGCGCCCCCCAGTGTTGTTGAATACTTCGTTCGGCATCCATCGGACTAACCAAAACCTGGGGTGTTAAAATCACAACCAACACATCACGTTGCGATGCGGTTTCACGCGACCCAGATAGCAGCATGAAATCCGGGTCACCCAATCCGTAACGCGTATCATTATTTGTTTGTTTTTCAAATCCGGACACAACCAACATTTGACCAGATTCCATAATAACTTCTTGCATAAAACTACGTTCTTCAACCTCTGGCAATTGCAACGTAACTTCACCTATGGTCTGGGACGACATTTTTAACAATTCACGCACCGACATCCTGAACAACAACAATATTTTGCCATTTTCCAAAATATTCGGCAACAATTGCATCGAAAATCCGGTTTCCAGATTATCTTGGTCAACGGTACTGGATTCTACGGTCGTAAAGTTACGTGATTCAAAGCGTGTAATATAGCCGGTTGTTTTTGTGTTATTGACCGGCGCAACCCGATTATTACGCGTTGTAACCCCTACGTTGGTAACCAACGAAACCTTGCCCTGTTTGGCCAACGCCTCGATTAATGCCGAACTGCCCGCGACGCCGGACAAAGACCCATTCATAATCTGGTCTGATGTATAGGCACCATCAACTGTAACACCATTTTCCAGATGTGTTGCACCGGTCAATGCCGATACACTGTTCGACAACACGGCAATGTTCATAGAACTGGCCTCGGTCGTGGCCAAGTTATTTTTCGGATTTGCAACAATATTCAGTCCAGACGCAGAATTAATTGCGGCCGCCAAATTCAACCCAAACGCCGAATCATTTGCGATGGATACTTGTAAAACTTTAACATCAATCGTAACCAACTGGGACAGACGTCTATTTTGACGCGCAATATAATCACCAACCCGGTTTAAAATCGATGGCGGTGCGGTAACAGTAATTGTACCTAAACTGCGCGACACCGTGAAATTTGCATTATCTGATTTGCCGATAATTGACGAAATCGTGCTTTCTACTTCATCCCATTCTTTTAATGTAGATTCCAAATAAACCTGATTCCCATCGTCGGTCTGGACCGATGATTGATACGACACATCTGTCCCCAACGCATATAATGTAAAGGTTTTAGTTTCGGTTTCATAAAACACTATTGCATTTTTATCATAGTACCATAGCAGGTCTAAATCCGTCGCAACCTGGGACAACAAACCCGACAATTTCCCGGTATACGCAATATTCATCGTCTTTTTTAATTTTTCTGATGCAACCTGACTATCAATTTTAACCGGTATTTTTGTAATAGAATTGATATCATTTGCCAAAACCTGTAAGGTTACCGGTTCATTCAGCAAAATGGTAACACCGACATCTGTTTCATATTCCTTGGGCAGATTATTTTTATGTTCCACCAACGTCGATTGGTTACCCAACCACACCCCTTCGGACATGGACACTGTATCACCACTGGCCACCTTGGCACGGGGATTTTTGGCCATTTCGAACGCATCATAGACATTGATAAAATCTTGGTCAACGGCCGCTGCAACCTTGGCCGATTCACGATGCGCACATGCGCCCAACCCCACCACAGAGGTCATGACCAAAAAAACTTTCCAGAACTTTATCATATATAATCTCCTACAATATTATTACTCTTCGGATGTTGATATAACCAAAACCCTGTTGCCTTTGTAAAACTTGGCATAGGGGACCGGTATCGCACGTCCAAAATTACGCACCACAGCCGATGCAACATCAACAAACCGCCCCTTGAAAACGGCACTGGCCTGAATTGGATATTCGCGCGACGTGGCCCAAACCAAATCCCAACCTTCTTTGTCACACCAGGACTGTAAAACTTCGCGCAACGTTTGACCATTTGCAACGACCCAGGACCGCACCTGGTCTTGGATTTCGCGCGCCGGTTCGGCATCCGCCGAAAAATCAACCGACATTTCCGTATCGCCTGCCACCAACAATGTATCTTGGGCCATAAAATCGGTAACGTCATCTGTGCTGACCCGAACGGCACCATCGGGACCAACCGTAACAACCCCTGCGCCCGTTACAATACCACCATTTGCCGTACGTTCCATCAACCCCTGCTTTGCCAGGTATGCGTCATATCTATCGGCGTATTTTGCATATTTACCACATCTTTTACGCCCACTGCGCGACATTGCCAAAACATTTCCACCGTCGTCTTCCAGTACTTCGCGATGCAACAACGGCATTTCCGAAACATTTTCGCATTCATCATCAAATCCAACTGGTATCTGATTGCCGTGCAACATATTTGCCCCACCTGACCATCCGGTCCCATTACGACGCGCCGTCCCCAGGTTAAAATTATTTTCAACAACCAAATCCGCGCCAACCTTGGATACAATACGAATATTATCCCCATTCAGACCATCGCCACCGCCACATGACTTTGACGCCATACCACCATCACATGCCACGGTCAGGTCGGCATCAGACCCCACAATTGGCCAAACCGGTACCTCAACCGGCATCGGCGCAGGCACAGGTTCCGGCAAAAC
>CAMVAR010000070.1 GCA_947165555.1 uncultured Pseudomonadota bacterium
CTTCATTTGTTGCACGCCACACATAAAAATTATCTAATCCAATTATATGATTCATACTTGCAAAACGTGATTTTTTATACAATACTGTGCACGATTATAATAGGAAACTATACCCTTTGCAAGCAGGTTTTAATGAATATTGTACTAAGTAATCTTGGATTTGTATGTTCGTTGGGAACAACACACGACGAAATTGTACACAATGCAAAAACCGGCAACACCGATGGAATGTTTGCGCACCCTGCCATGGTCGACAATCATAATGTTCCATTTGGCGCGGTCAATATTGACACAACATCTACAATGCGATTTTGCGATTTAGCCCGCGTGGCATTACAACAATTGGAACCAGAATTATCGGATTTACGCACCGAATTTGCCCCATCTCGATTGGGTACCGTCATCGGGGCCAGTAATACCGCCGTACACGAGGCCCAGAAACATATTTCTATGAAAATTAACACCGGCCATATGCCCGACGATTTTTCTATATCCCAACTGGAATTGGGAACGCCGGCAACATGGGTGCAATCCTTGATTGGTTTTCTGGGGCCGGCATTAACAATATCAACGGCATGTTCATCCAGCATCAAGGCCATGGATACCGCGCGTGATTTGATTATATCGGGTGTATGCGACGCGGTTTTATGCGGCGGGATTGATGCACGATGCGATTTCGCATTGAATGGTTTTAATGCATTGGATGCCTTATCACACAATTTAACATGCCCAATGTCGGAAAACAGATGTGGAATAAATCTTGGGGAATGCGCGGCATTGTTTATTATGCGCCGTGGCGAACATGGCATTTGTATAAAAGGCATCGGGCAATCCGCCGACGCATACCACCCAACGGCCCCCAACCCATCTGGGGCGGGCGCAATCAATTCAATATACGCGGCACTAAATGACGCACACATGTCCCAACGTGATATAGATTACATCATAATGCACGGCACGGGCACGGTCGCAAATGACGCCATGGAATCACTGGCCATAAACCATGTATTTGGCGCGGACCAATTGTGTGCATCAACCAAACCGTTAACCGGCCACTGTCTTGGGGCGGCGGGCGCATGTTCGGCGGCATTGGGCTGGTTAATGATACGTCATCAATTTTCAATTCCGCATATATACGACGGCAAATTTGCACACGATTGTGCACCTATACGCATGGCCACAAATACCGACACGCCCCCCCGAACGGTTTTATGCAACGCATTTGCATTCGGGGGCAGTAATTCAACACTTATCATGGGAACAACATAAATGATTGACAAATTTACAATATCCGAGTTATTGCCACACCGTCCACCAATGCAGTTAATTACCGCAATTGAATCAATTGATTTAAAAAAACAAATAATGGTGGCACGAATCGACATTAATCGCGAAGATTTGTTGTATCAATCAAATATTGACGGTGTACCATCATGGATATCACTGGAATACATGGCCCAGGCAATTGGCTGCTTTATCGGCTATGGCGACCATGTAAAAAATCCATTGGCAACACCGGTGGTTGGTTTTGTATTGGGAACACGTAAATTATCGGTTGAAATTCCGACATATTTGGCGGGCCAGAGTTATTTTATACATATTTCATCATTATTTTGTGACAATAATATGGCAAATTTTGAATGCAAGATTTATAATCAAACTAATGAAATTGTGGCATCTGCGGCGATAAATGTATTTCGCCCGGATGACATAGAACAATTTATGGGGAAACAACATGAATAAACGGGTACTAATTACCGGGGCCGGTCGTGGCATTGGGCGCGCAATCGCATTATATCTGGCGCGGGGCGGATACGATTTGGTATTGCATTACAACAAAAACATTGATGCGGCAAATAAAACATTGACCGATGTTTTGGCCGCCGGTGGTACGGCAAAATTGGTCTGTTTTGACATTGCCGACCGTAACACAACCGCCGATGTAATAACCACAGACATTAATGCCAATGGCGCATATTATGGCGTTATTTGCAACGCTGGCATTAATTGCGACGCGCCGTTTCCGGCCATGGATGATGACATGTGGGACCGGGTTATACACACCAACCTGGACGGGATATATAACGTCTTGCAACCATGTATAATGCCCATGATTTCCGCGCGTACACCGGGACGCATTATCGCATTAACATCTGTATCGGGGTTAATTGGCAATCGTGGGCAAACAAATTATGCCGCATCCAAGGCGGGGATTATTGGTTTTGTAAAATCTTTGGCAACCGAATTGGCCCGACGTAACATAACGGTGAACGCAGTGGCACCCGGCATTATTGAAACAGATATGACATCGGATTTACCCATCGAATTGGTCCATGATGCGATTCCAATGCGTCGATTTGGCACCCCGACCGAGGTTGCAAGTCTGGTCGCATATTTACTATCGCCGGACGCATCATACATCACGCGCCAGGTAATATCTGTGAATGGGGGAATGATATGACAAGACGTGTTGTTGTAACCGGAATGGGACTGGTCAGTCCATTGGGGAATGATTTGCAAACCGCATTTAAACGATTACACACCTATGAAAATGCGGTGCGTGTTATGGATTCTTTGGCAAACATTCGTGGTTTGCACACACATCTGGCCGCACCAATCACAGATTTTGAAATTCCACCCCACTATACGCGTAAGGTTTTGCGCACCATGGGACCGGTATCGATTATGGCGGTTTACGCGTCTGAATGCGCACTTAATGATGCGAATATTGCACTGGACTCTGATATTTTAACATCGGGCCGTACGGGCGTGGCATACGGGTCTTCGTTTGGTTCGTCTGAATCGATATTAGATTTTTTTTCAATGTTATCCACGAACGAAGTTGGTCCCATAACGTCATTTTCATATCTTAAAATGATGCCACAAACAACGGCGGTTAATTTATCATTATATTTCAAAACCACCGGCCGCATAATCCCCAGTGGCACCGCATGCACATCGGGCAGTTTGGCAATCGGATACGCATACGAGGCAATAAAATACGGAACCCAGGATTTAATGATTGCCGGCGGTGCCGATGAATTTGACGTAACCCAGGTTGCAGTATTTGACACACTTTATGCCACCAGTACAAAAAACGACACACCAAAACTAACGCCCGCACCATTTGACAAATCGCGCGATGGTTTGGTTATTGGTTCGGGTGCCGGCACATTAATACTAGAAGAATATGGGCATGCCGTCGCTCGTGGTGCAAAAATATATGCTGAAATCATTGGTTTTGCATCAAACACCGATGGGACACACGCAACAAATCCAAATCGCGAAACAATGGCGCGCTGTATGCAGTTGGCATTAAATGACGCCAACATCGCCCCCGACCAAATCGGATATATCTGTCTGCACGGCACCGGAACAACACATGGCGATATTGCCGAATCTAATGCGACGCAATTGATATTCGGCCCCAACACACCGGCCAGTTCATTAAAAAGTTATGTTGGCCACACATTGGGCGCGTGTGGCGCACTGGAATCCATATGGTCAATACAAATGATGCGCAACAAATGGTTCGCGCCGACATTGAATTTAAATTCTTTGGATGAAAATTGTGGTAATTTGGATTATATTATGTATACCGGCCGCGAAATAGACACCCAATATGTAATGAATAATAATTTTGCCTTTGGCGGAATAAACACATCATTAATTTTTACAAAAGGAGAAAGCAAATGAAGAAACTATCATTATTATGTCTAAGCGGTTTGGTTGCGGCATGCAATGCCGGTGGCACATTAAATCAGCCAATTGCCCGTGATTTATATTCGGAACGCGCCATTGGTTTTTTAAATCCCGAAATTGAATTATCATTTGGGCGCGCCGAAATTATTGGTCGCGAAATTGGGACATTTACCGCCAATCGCCGCACCAACGGTTCAAATAAAAATTCAGACACCGCATGCCAAATCGCATTTTTATCGGCGGTTAAATCACTGCAAGAACGCGCCGTCACCGAAGGTGGCAACGCCGTCGTAAATATACACAGTTATTACAAAGGCGTCCCGGAATGGAGTCAAAACACATATCACTGTGAAGATGGACATATCATAACCGCGGTAACATTACGTGGTACGATTGTAAAAAAATAGTAAACGCCCAATTGGGCGTTTTTTTAAAACATATATCGAACACCAAATAAAATCTCGGACGCGGTATATTCAAACGTCAATTCATGAACGGTCTTTAATTTACCATAATCGACATAACGATACATTGCATCAACATAAAATCGGTTTGTCATGATATAGGTTATTCCGCCACCAACATTCCATATTAAATTCTTGGTTGAATGTACAACATCCCCCGCCCCGTCGTTTTCGACCACCTTTAACACACCATAACCCACCGCACCGACAACAAACGGTTTAAATCGCGATTGGGTATAAAAATCGAAATAAACATTTGTAAAACCACCATCCATGGAAATATTATAATTTACCCCGGCCATACCCACAGAGATTTTTTGTGATAATGTATATTCTGCATCAATACGAAATGCACCGGTACGCCAATTATTAAATGTAATTCGCGTCCCCAAATTCGGGTTAAATGAGAAATTCCAATCATTATTTGGCAAATACC
>CAMVAR010000071.1 GCA_947165555.1 uncultured Pseudomonadota bacterium
TCTCAATTTTTCGTTTCATTTGAAGATGATTTAATGCGTAGATTTGGTACTGATTGTTATGGAATCGCGCATGGTTGTTTTTAACCCGGTACGCGATTCAAACACCAATGGTGTTTTGGTTAATTCGGTTGTTGCGTCGCGGCAAGATGGGGTTATTAATCTGCCAATAGTGGTAAAAGACAATCGTGCCTTTGTTTCGGACGCGCGTCGTAAAAAAATTCGTGTTGGGCAAAATGTTGGTGGTGGAACAGTTGTGTCTGTGGCGGATACCATTGATTATGATTCGGGGATGTACATTATAAAAACACGTAATGTGGATGATGGTGTAAATTTTATAGAAATGAAATATAACTGTTACTATATACCGGTTTATGCGGTGCATGATGGTGTTGTTATGATTGCGGATGCCGGGGTTGCCACACCACGTGCGGTATCGGTTGTGGCCCAGGATTCAGAACACGCATGTGTAACCGATGGTATTGACGCAGGTGATGTTGTTATCGTATCCAATGTTGATGCCGGTCAAAAAATTCATGTAAAAAAATAATTGGTATAAGGGGGATTTTGGACTATGTTAAAATTCTTTGTTCGCAGACCTGTCACAACGATAATGTTTGTTTTAATGTTTGTTGTATTAGGGGTGGTGTCATATCCAAAAATGAATGTTGAACGTACACCGGCGTTGGATTTTCCAATGGTTACTGCAACATTTGTATATCCCGGGGCCGCCCCCGCAGAAATAGAGTCCCAGGTTATTAAAAAGGCCGAAGATGCAATGTCCCAGGTCCCAGAATTAAAAAAATTAACGTCCCAGGCATTTGAAAATGGTGGATATGTAATGGCGGAATTTAACCTGGGGGTGGATGTTAATGACAAGGCGTCCGAGGTTAAATCCAAAATCGATGCATTGGCATCAGAATTTCCAACGGATTTGAAACAACCGGTTATTGAAAAACTAAATCCGTTACAAACGTCGGTTGTTGATATTGCGTTGGCGGGTGCGCCATTGCGTGAACTGCAAGATTATGCCGATAATGTTTTGTCCAACAAAATTACCGCGGTCAAAGGTGTGGCCAGTGTGAATGTTTTTGGTGGTGAAAAACGCGCCATTCGTGTTGCACTAAGTCCAGAGATTATGGCGGCCCATGGTATAACCATTATGGATGTCGTATCCGCGGTGGCAACAAATAATATGAATGTACCGGGTGGAAAAATAGAAACCAGTACAGATTCGGCCAATGTGCGATTTATTGGTGAATTTGATTCGGTTGACGCAATTAAAAATTTGCATATAACAACCGCCGAAGGACAAAAATTTAAATTATCCGATGTGGCAACCGTAACCGATGCGGCACGTGATTTGGATACGGGGGCACGATTTAATGGTGATGATGTTGTTATGTTGTCGGTTGTTAAGGCGTCTGATGGAAATGCAATAAAAATATCACGTGAATTAAATAAAAAAATATCAGAGTTAAATTCTGATTTACAGGCGCGTTTCCCGGGTGCAACAATGCAGATAATTTCTGATTCTTCGATTGTTGTATCAAATGAAACGTCGGGTACCATTGGTGGTATTATATTGGGTATCATTTTTACAATTATCGTATTGTTAATATTCACGGGAAATTGGCGTTCGACAATTATTGCCGGTGTTGTGATTCCGGCGTCATTGTTGGCGGGCCTGTTCTTGGTTGATAACAGTGGTTTTACGATAAATGTAATGACGTTATTGGCATATTCGTCGGCATTGGGGACATTGGTGTCAAATGCAATCATTCTTATCGAGGCCGCATTACAGGAAATGAAAGAAGGTAAAACACCGGAAAATGCCGCAATTGATGGTACGAAAAAGGTGGCTGTATCTGTGTTGGCGGGCGTGGGGACAAATATTGTGGTGTTTTTGCCGTTGGCGTTTATGGGCGGTATTGCCGGTATGTTTATGAAGCAATTTGGTATGACGGTTGTGTATCTGACGCTGTTTTCATTGATGTTTTCATTCACGTTGACCCCGATGATGATTGCAAAAATTTTGCGATTGGTAAATCCGCGTCCGGTTACGGTAAATATGAATAAACGTTCGGCAATGGACAAATGGTTCGCATTTCAATATAAACATTCTGGTCGGGTTATTTTGTTGGCTGTATTGGTGTTATTCGCTTCTGCGTTTTTGATGCGTTTTACCGGGAATGAATTTAGTCCGACGACCGACGCCAATGAGATAAATATCACCGCGCGGGCACCGATGGGGGCAACATTTGAAAAATCACAACAGATTGCGCAACAAATAGAGTCTGTGTTGAATGAATTTGATGATGTAAAATCGGTGTCGGTCAAAATTGGGGACCGTGGATTACAAAATATTGCCGTTAAAATAAAATTGCAAGACCGTGCAAAACGTCATGCCAGTGACAAAGAAATTGCCCGGCAAATGTTACCGCGGTTGAATACTATACCGGATGCAGAAATACAAATTCGTGCCGGCGAAGGTATGTCCGCCGTCGTGTCGTCCGATATCGTTTTGAATATTAGTGGTGAAAATGATGATTTGCGGCAACGGTATGCGGCCCAGGTTTTGGACATTGTGAATAATATCCCAGAGGTCCAGACCGCGGTTTTGGCACAACAAAAACCGGGTGCAGAAATAAAATTTATTCCTGACCAAAATAAAATGGATTTTTGGGGAATAAAAAATTCTTATGCCGGCGGGGCGTTGCGTACAGCATTATATGGAAATGATACATACAAATATAAAGAAAATGGTGAAGAATATCCAATCGTATTAGAATTTGATAAACCATTCAAAGATGCGGCCTTGTTTGAAAATATAATGCTGAATTCTCAAAAGGGTATGGTTGCATTATCTGAACTGGGCGAAATAAAGTATGATAAAGCGACGCCGGATATTCGTCGTTTGGATAAAAATAGGGTCACGGAAATTGATATCAATATCGGAAAATCAACCAGTGGTCCCGTCCAGGCCAAAATTGTATCCGAATTAGATAAAATAGATTGGGAACGGGGTTATGGATATCAATTTGCCGGTATGGCCGAAACCCAGTCAGAGACAACATCTGAAATCGGAATGGCGTTTTTGCTGGCGACGATTTTGACATTTATGTTGTTGGCGGCAATTCTGAATTCGTGGGTGCATCCGTTTACAATCGCTACATCGATTATTACCAGTTTTGCCGGTGTGTTTATATTATTGTTCTTGTCGGGGGCGTCAACAAATGTTGGTGCGATGTTGGCGTTTGTTATGTTGGTGGGATTGGTGGTTAATAATAATATTCTGGTGTTGGAACCAACAATTAACCGGGTTAAGCGTGGTCAGAATATGCGTAATGCAATTTGGACCGAATTAAAAGAAAAAAAGAATATGGTATTGATGACTTCTATTGCCGTTATGGCCGGGATGTTGCCACAATTGTGGAGTGCCGATGGTATGAAGCGTGCCATGGCGGCGGTTATGATTGGGGGAATGTTGGCGTCTCTTGTTTGGACATTTACATTGACACCGGCGTTGTTCTTTGCGATGGAACGGTTGCGTCAACGTTTTGGTCGCAGGCAATAGATTACGGGGCGTTTGTCCCGTTTTTATTTGATATATTTATTTATATGTATATAATGCGGTGAATTAAAACAAAAAGGTTATGATATGTTAAAACCGGTCAATATTGTTTTATTTGATTTTGATGGAACACTGTCGAGGCGTGATACGAATATGGAATTTTCACGGTTCTGTTTTAGGCATTCGATTCGACCGTGGTTGTTTTTGCCATGGATTGGTGTGTGTGCGGTTGTGCGCCTGTTCAATCCGGGGGGCGTTTGGTGGCGTCAAAATATTCGCCGGTTTATTAGTGCAGATTTGGTGCGTCGTTTCGCAAATGATTTTATAAAACAACATAAACACGAACGTTTTGGTTGGGCGGCGGACAAGGTTGCCGATGAACACGCGCGCGGGAATATGGTTGTTTTGCTTACCGCGTCGCCGGATTATTTGATTCCAAAATTGGTGCGTGATATGCGGTTTGATGCGGTAATCTGTTCGCAGATGGATTCGGCGCGGCCGTGGAAATATAGAACGTTTTGTTGGGGTAAAAATAAAGTTGTGATGATGGACGCGTGGGCGGCGTCGCATAAATATATTCCGCATGTGGTGCGGGCGTATTCGGACAGCAAATCTGATTTGCCAATGATGGAAATCGCCGACCAACAGATATGGATAAACCCAAAAACCGGTTTGCCACGATAGTGGTTAGTCCGTCACGACCGCGGCGCGGCGTGCCGCGACGGGTGTAAGTGATTAGTCCCCACTTCGCCAAGGCTTCGTGGGGCAAGGGTTAGTACGGGTGCAGTCGCACCCGTGTTTTTTATGCGACACCCCGGCGGGTTCCACCCGCCACCCCTCTAGCCAGAGGGGAATTATGTTTTACAACCGGTTCATGTTAAAGTTCCCCTCTGGGATGTCAGCCACAAAATTTTTCAAATTTTGCGGGGCCCGATAGAGTGGAATAATGGTTTATGCCAAAGTTCCCCTCTGGCCAGCGGGGTGCCCCGTGGGACGGGGCGGGGTGGC
>CAMVAR010000072.1 GCA_947165555.1 uncultured Pseudomonadota bacterium
CACCAATTCCAATTACCGTCGCCCACCATAAATAAAACGGTGCAAATCCCAACGATGCAATTGCCCCTAAAAACATATACAATACACTGCGACCAAACGCACCGCCAAAAAAACGTTTTATCGCACCAATCATTCGTCCACCCGGACAACATTCGCAATCACTGCATACGACAGAATCCGCCGTATAGGGGTTTTTATATCCCAATTTTTTCAAAATCAAAATTTCTTTGTTTTCCATTTTTTCTGCATCGGCATTTTTAATATGGTCATACCCCATCAAATGTAAAATACCATGCACCACCATATGCGCGGTATGTTCCGACACAGACATATTTGCATCCGCCGCCTGGGCCATAACGGTATCAATAGATATAAAAATATCACCCAACAAAACGTCATCATCCAATTCAAACGACAAAACGTTCGTTGGTTTATTTATCCCACGATATTTTTTATTTATTTTCTTAATATATTTATCATCAACCAGTGTGATTGATACTTCGGCATCTTTATACTTTGCACCGGCCACCGCATTGGCGATTTTTGCAAAATCTATTTTATATTTATTCCACCGTTTATCTTGGACATTTACATATACACGCATTTGTTCCCCCCGTATAATTTAACATTTGCCAACCACATATTTATTTAATAGAATCATTATATCACAAAAAGGTTCAATATAAAATGTCTAATACATCGCGACCATTGGCCGATATGATGCGCCCTAATACAATTGATGATGTTGTTGGCCAGCGCACATTACTGGGCGAAAACGGTATAATTCGCCGCATGGTTGACAACCACAAATTATCTAACCTGTTACTGTGGGGGCCACCGGGATGTGGGAAAACCACAATTGCACGTGCATTGGCAAATTCGGTTGACATGGACTTTGTCCCCATGTCTGCGGTTTTTTCCGGCACCGCGGACATAAAAAAAACTATGGAGGTTGCGCGCACCAACGCCACCCTGGGCCGCGGAACATTATTATTCATTGATGAAATACACCGATTTAATAAAACACAACAGGATACCCTGTTACCATATTTGGAAGATGGCACCGTCGTTTTCATTGGTGCCACCACCGAAAACCCCAGTTTTAATTTAAACAACGCGCTATTGTCACGTTGTCACATTGGTGTACTTGAACCATTGAATACGGCGGATTTGGTCACATTGATTGAACGTGCCGAAAAATATTTAGGTAAATCGGTACCATTAACACCGAACGGGAAAACACACCTTGCGGCAATTTCTGATGGCGACGCACGTTTTTTATTAAACACGGTTGAATATTTGGTATCGGCACGATTTAAACAGAATTTGACACCGGACGAACTGGACGGCATTATTCAAAAACGTGCACCACTATCCGACAAAACCGGCGACGAACATTATAACATGATTTCCGCAGTGCATAAATCCCTGCGGGCCAGCGATACCGACGCCGCCCTATATTGGGTGGCGCGCATGATGACCGCCGGCCAAGACCCAATGTATATATTTCGCCGTTTGACCCGTTTTGCAATGGAAGACGTGGGACTTGCCGACCCAAACGCGATGCATTTGGCACTGTCCGCATGGCAAATATACGAACGCATGGGCAGTCCCGAAGGCGATATCGCCATGACCGAATTAGTAATATATCTGGGGACGGCCCCAAAAAGCATTTCTGCATATCGCGCCCAGTCTGCGTCGTATGCGACCGCCAAACAAACATCTAATTTGATGCCACCGAAAAACATCTTGAACGCCCCAACGAAAATGATGAAGAATTTGGGATATGGTCGCGGATACGTTTATGACCCTGACACCGAATCGGGGTGCAGTGGCCAAAACTGTTTTCCTGACAATATGCCACGACAACATTTTTACAAACCGGTTGAACGTGGATTCGAACGCGAAATAAAGAAACGATTTGAATATTGGAACACACTGCGTACCAAGGCCAAGTCAGACGACAATTAAAACATTAGATAAAACGTATTAGAATAAAATGTTTATACGTGCCCCGGCACCAATTGATTCCGATTCAAACGCATAATCAAAATATCCGACATACTGTGTACGCCCATATTGCCGAACTAATTTTACACCGACCTGTTCTTCGTCATAATCCGGATTCGTTGCCTTGCGCAACGCAAAGTTCGCGCCGAAACGCCAATCGGAACTTATACGAAAATAAATCTCTGGAATAAAATCAATAAACGCCATCCCACGTGTTTCATCAAAAATCCAACTGGATTTAATCGTACCGGCCAACGTCATTGATTCATATTGACGCCCAAAACGCAATCCAACATAATACGTAGAATCCGCGTAATCCGGTGTACGCACGCGATGCGAACCGCCAAATTTCAACCCAAACAACACATCATAAATTATTCGACGATTATTTTCGGTCGCGATTCCCATGCGATAAACACCGCCCAAATCAACACTGGAAAAACCATCTTCGGGGCCATCAAAATCTTGTTGGTAATGAACATTGGCACCTATTGCCAACCGGTCAATTAACCCATACGATAACGCCTGACCAACACGCAGACCATTATCAAAATAGCCCAACGATGTTGTTGATAATAATTCTGTCTTGGCCTGAATAAACAATGGGTCGGATGTATCGCGCGCCAAATCGGCCGCATGCCCCCCCACACCAGACAACGCCAACACAACAAACCCAAAGAAAATTCTTTTCATTTAATCGCTACCCATTTTTTAATCCATAATGTCAAAATTGCCGACGCCACCGCCGGCAATTAACACACATAAGTTAGAAATAGAATATAACCTGGGCACCAAATGATGTTTCGTTATATTTATCCAACTTGGCTTTGCCCATGTAATCCCACACACCGTTTTCGGTACCAAAGAAATCCAACGATTTACCTTCGGCGCTGTCATAGAACGACGTTCTTGCATACAGGTTTAATGCAAACCAATCATTCGGTTGCCAACCAACGGCCCCCTTGACATACGCCTGGTTATGCCATTTATAATAACCAAATATAGCCTCTAAATTCAGTGTCCAATCTTCACCCAACACACTGAACACACCGGCCCCGAATTCGGCCAAGAAACGATTCTTTACATTTGTTTCATACGCAATGAATAATGTTTCTTCGACCCCCAGTTCGTTCTTACCGGTTATACCATTGCCATAATTTTCTTCATCAAAGTGCACATACCAACCACGCGCCAAACCATAGATTGTTGACTTTGAAACCTTGTATCCGGCCTTTAAATCCAACAAAGCTTCGTTTGCGACGTCTTTTTGGCGTTCATAAATTGCGGACAATGTTGCAATCCATTTTGCGTTGTCCACAAAACGCCATTGTACCCCCAATCCATACAAATTCAAATCACTATCGTCCATTGTGTCATCTGGGGCGGTTTTCCAATCAAATTTATATTTAGAACTATCGAAACGCGCCATTGCCAAAATTCCAATCCGGTCGGTAATACCAAAACTAAAATCTTCCTTGATTGCGAACTGTTTCATATCCCATTTTGCCGATGTATCTGTCATTGTGCCGGCCGGCGTAAATTCAATATCGTACGACGCAGTATTATACGACAAATCGGTTATAGACCCAAACTTACCTTCGGTTGGTTGAAAGAACGGATGCGCCAAATAATATTTACGTTTTACCGCCGTACGCACGGTTTCAGTACGACGCGTAACCCCCGACCGCGTTGTTGTTGCGGTGTTTGTTGTTGCGGCGGTATTGCGATACACGCGCCCCTGGGGTTGCCGGGCATATACCTGTTGTTGTGTTGTATACGTCTGGGGTGCAACATTTGAATTAGAATACGTACGCGTTGTCGAACGCGTTTCGTATGTCTGGTAATTTACACCGGCCCCCGGGCGTGTTGCCGGTGCACCGGTTAAATCAACGGTTGACCCCGCGTTATTACCAATCGCCATTGCGGGCGCCGCCCCAAATGTGGCCGCAGCCAAAACCAATGCTGAAAAATATTTTTTCATTTTTTCTCCTTATATTTTTTATAAGCACATTATACCATAAAAAAAGAGCTTTTAAAAGACGAAAATGGTTTTTACACGTATATCAGAATTTAATCCAATTGATTTACCGACGAAAACAATCCAGAACGCAGCGGCATTGAGCCAGCAACCTGTTTCGCACAATTACTTGCGCAGTTGGCAGCGCACGGCGCATAATTACGCTCATCTGTGATGCTAAATATAGAATAACCACTGGATACCCATTTTGATTCTGTTGGTTGCAACATTTTACAATAACAAACCGCACCAATACTTTTAAAATTCATATTTTGATTTACAGCAATTTTTCCCGCAGCGCGTTCCGTTTGAGAGCCTAAATCACAAGTTGCGATTCCGCCGACCATGCCGTAACTGAATCGCGTTGACCAGGTTTTGTTTAGTGAATCAGACCCAGCGACCGTACCACCAACAAGCGGATTCATTGCAACAACCATGGCGTCGTTACGCACACACAGGTCCGCCGCAAACGCGCCCGTTGTGATAATCAACCCGAATAACCCAAACCATAATTTTTGCATTTTCCTTTCCCTCTTTTCCTCCGTCG
>CAMVAR010000073.1 GCA_947165555.1 uncultured Pseudomonadota bacterium
GGTCTGGAAAGTGGTATAAGTTTTGTGTATTAACCAAGGGAGAAAAATATGAGACGTTGTATTCAATTTATTGTTGCCATGGTAATTTCGTTTTTACCCGGCATTTTTGCTGTGTTTTTTACGCCACATGGAAATTCGCATATATGGTATAATGGTTTGATAAAAACAGGCCTGACGCCACCGGGATGGGTGTTTAGTGTTGCGTGGACGATTTTATATTTCTTGTTGGGTTGGGCATTATACCTGGTGATTAAACATGAAAAGCATATTCGTGAAAAAATTTGGGCCTATGTTCTGTTCGGTGCCCAGGTAATATTAAACGCCTTGTGGTCTTATGTATTCTTTGGGGCGCATTTGGCCGGATTGGGGTTGGTTATATTATTGGGATTGTTTGTGGTGTCGGCATTCATGGCGCGGGTATTCGACCGATTCGATAGACGGGCCGCATATATGGTTATTCCGTATTTGCTGTGGCTATTGTTTGCGTTCTATATGAATGCGTATATTGCGCTGATGAATTAATAGCGCAATACGCGTAAGCCCGGATTTCCGATGTTTAAATAGCGCAGCCCCAGTTCTTGGACATAATCGGGGCTGTTGCTTTTTAGTAAATCAATATGTTTTTGTATTGTGGATAATTTCTGATGGGCCGCGGTCAATTCGGTGCGTTCGTTGGAAATTTGCCAAATGTTTGATACCGCCGTGCGTACGTTGGTCGTACCACGAAAAAAACCGATGAAAAAGTATAATGCAAGGCATGCCATAAACAGTCCAATTTTTCCACGCCACCCGCCGCGCCACGCGCGTCCAATAAATCTAAATAAATTTTTGATTTTGTCTTTCATACGTGGCATTATATCACAAATGATATCCAAGAATCAAATTTTTGCTGCACCGATGGCGGGAATATCAGACCGACCATTTCGTGAAACGATACGTGACTTTGCGCCCGGTGTGCCGGTGGTGACCGAAATGATATCGTGTCATTCATTGGTGGGGCAACATAAAAATTGTTTGCGCAATTTTGATAATTATGGTGACGAAGGTAACGTTGGGGCCCAGATTTTCGGCGCGGTACCGGGGCTGATGGCGGATGCCGCAAGAATTTTGGCGGATGCCGGGGCGGCATGGATTGATATTAACATGGGGTGTCCGGTTCCAAAGGTCGCGACACGGGCCGGTGCCGGTGCATTTTTAATGCGTGACCATGTTTTGGCCGGAAAAATAATTGCCGCGGTAACAGGTGTTGTAAAAATACCGGTGTCGGTTAAAACCCGTCTGGGGTGGGATGCGGACAGTATGGACTGGCGCGAATTGGTTAAGATTGCCGCCGATAATGGGGCCTCGTGGGTGACATTGCATGGGCGGACGCGTGCGGCCGGATATGCCGGGGCGGCGGTACATCCGGTGGTCAATAATTTGCCGATACCAATTATCGCCAATGGTGATTTAAAAAACGCCGCAGATGTCCAAAGTATGTTGGGGCTGGGGTATGCCGGGGCGATGATTGGGCGCGCAATGTTTGGGAAACCGTGGATTTTTGGTAATATGTTGGGGCTGTGTGATGAACCGAATGATGTTGGGGCGGTTGTAATGCGCCATTTGGGTCGTGTAATTGATTACTATGGGGGGCGGGCCGGGGTACCAATGTTTCGAAAACATCTTGCCTGGTATTCGGCGGGTCGGGCGAATTCTGGTGCGTTTCGTATTAAAATTAATCAGATAACTGATGTGTCGGAACTGGAACAAGAAATTTTGCAATTTTGGGGTTGCGTTTAAAAATATGTCGTTTATTATGTATGCGTAAATTTCTATAAACTGAAAGGGGATTGCCATGGCAGATGAAATGCAAGAAGTACACACAGATACCGCAGATATGACCGCGGGTGAAATGTTTCGCATGGCACGAACCACCGGGCGCAGAAAACGCGAAATCCCCACAATTGCCAAACAATTATGTATTCGTGAAGAATTTTTACAGGCATTAGAGGATGGTGATTATACGGCATTACCCGAAACGGTCTATATTTTGGGGTTTGCACGTAACTATGCCATGGAATTGGGTATTGACCCGGATACCATTATCGCCAAGATTAAGCGCGAATTGGGAATTGTTCCAACACCGGTGCCCGTGACAAACGTGCCGGAACGTATCGTGCGTTTCGAACCCGAAGATGTGGCAAAAAAATCCGATTCTGATACAAAAAATACCGATGTTGGCGTTGGTATGATGATGGGGTTTGTTAAGAAATATTGGATGTGGATTGTGTCAGGGGTTGTATTGGTGATATTGATTTGTGTGGCGGTATTGGTTGTGCGTCCGCGTTCGGACGCTGCGATGCCAAATACGCAATCGGGTGTTGTTACCAATTCGTCTGCGGGTGATGGGGCCAATGTTGCGGCGAATGCGCCGGTTGCGCCCGTTGAACCCGCATTTAAATTACAGATTCATGAACGATATGGGACCGAAAATCGCAAAGGGGCCGAAATTGTCATCCAGGCGATTCGCGATTCGTGGATTAAAATAGAAGATGGACGTGGAAAAACGGTGTTTAGTCGTGTGTTGGTATCGGGTGATGTGTACTATGTGCCCGCCGGAAATAAACATCGTGCAACATTTGGCGATGCCGGTGCGATGGATATCTGGGTTCGGGGTGAATTGGCCCCCAAGGTTGGTAAAGACCATGAACGTAAATCAGATGTTTCATTGAATCCCGATAAATTGATGCCGGCGACGACAGGTGCCGTTGCGGCATAGATTATTTTTCATGAGATATTGAAATTTTTCTAAAAAGTTTTATATTTTATGCACTATGAGCGGTGTTATAAAGGTTCGCGGTGCACGCGAAAATAATCTTAAAAATATTGATTTAGACATACCAAAAAATAAATTGGTGGTCTTTACTGGTGTGTCTGGGTCGGGAAAATCGTCGTTGGCGTTTAATACAATTTATGCCGAAGGCCAACGCCGCTATGTTGAATCGTTGTCCAGTTATGCCCGACAATTCTTGGATATGCAGAAAAAGCCAGATGTTGATTTAATCGAAGGTTTGGCACCCGCAATTTCAATTGAACAAAAAACGACATCAAAAAACCCACGTTCAACCGTTGGTACGGTAACGGAAATTTATGATTATTTGCGGTTGCTGTGGGCGCGTATCGGTGTGCCACATTCGCCGGTAACCGGGTTGCCAATAAAATCGCAAACAATTGCCGAAATGGTTGAATTAACCATGAATATTCCCGCCGGGGTGCGTGCCTATATAATGGCGCCGTTGGTGCGTGACCGCAAGGGTGAATATAAAAAAGAATTGGCCTTTTTGGTAAAACAGGGTTATCAACGTGTGATTGTGGATGGCGAATTATATGATTTGTCCACCGTGCCGTCATTAGATAAAAACAAGAAACACAATATATTCGTTATTGTGGACCGGGTTCAAATGCCGGCCACGGATTCAACCGAATCGGATATGAATGAATTCCGTTCGCGTATGTATTCATCGTTCGAAGGCTCGTTACGCCTGGTGCCGGGGTCGGTGTTGGTGCGGCGATTGGATACAAACCAAGATATCTTGTATTCGCAAAACTATGCGTGTCCCGTTAGTGGTTTTGCCGTGCCAAAAATCGAACCGCGTTTGTTTTCGTTTAATGCGCCAATTGGTGCGTGCAGTGCCTGTGATGGTTTAGGGGTGCAATTAAATATGTCGCCGGATTTGATTATACCGGACCCATCAAAGTCTATTTTGGATGGGGCGATTGCACCGTGGTCGCGTGGTGGCATGCTTAGCCAATTTGACCATTTGTTAAATGCGTTGCATAAACAGTATAAAATTCCGTTGGCAAAACCGTGGCATACACTGACCGATGAACAAAAAGATATTGTGTTGTACGGTACCGGGGACCGACCAATCAAAATAAATTGGAATGGGTTTGTCTATGAAAAACCGTTTGAAGGTGTGGTGCCAAATATTGAACGGCGTTGGCGTGAATCTGAATCAGAGGCCGTTCGCGCAGAATTGGCAAAATATCAATCGGAAAAACCGTGTCCCGTTTGTCACGGGAAACGTTTGAATATCCAGGCTCTGTGTATCAAAATAAATGATGCCGATATTATTGATGTATGCGATATGTCAATTGATGATGCGTATAATTGGTTTATGGATTTGCCGAACCATTTAACAAACCAAGAAAATGATATTGCGAAAATGGTATTGCGTGAGATTACATCGCGCCTTTTGTTCCTTAAAAATGTGGGATTGGGGTATTTGACAATGTCACGTATGGCCGGAACGCTTTCGGGGGGTGAAGCGCAACGTATAAGATTGGCATCCCAGATTGGCAGTGGTTTATCAGGTGTGTTGTACGTATTGGATGAACCGTCCATTGGATTGCACCAGAGTGATAATGATAAATTGTTAGATACATTAAAAATGCTGCGCGATAAAGATAATAGCGTGATTGTTGTCGAACATGACGAAGACGCAATGCGTACGGCGGATTACTTGGTCGATATTGGGCGGGGTGCCGGCGTAAATGGTGGTAATATTATTGCCGCGGG
>CAMVAR010000074.1 GCA_947165555.1 uncultured Pseudomonadota bacterium
CCCTGCCCGTGCGGTTACGGATTGAAATATAAACATTGTCATGGAAAATTAAAATAAAATATCTCCCTGGATTAAATTCAGGGATTTTTTTTATTATCCTTTGTAAGGATAATGAGCATTTGTGGTATTATCGATTGGGATATGTGTTTGATTACCCGAAATCCACAAACTGATATTTTGATATTCTCGTTTTTCTGGCGTAATTTTATCGCATGCAAGTGTCGCCAGAATCAAGAATATAAAATTATAAATATTCACTTTACAGCGAATTGATATTTTTGCTAGGGTTAATGGCATGGAACATCAATTTGTACATCTTCGAACACATAGCCGGCTGTCCATCGGACAAAGTACATTACAGGTAAAAAAAATCCCTGGATTGTGTACCGAAAATGGTATGTTTGCGTGTGCATTAACCGATACGAATATGATGTCGGGATGTGCGGAATTTTCAGATGTTATGCCCAGTGGTAAAATCCAGCCCATAATTGGTGTGGAAATTACATTGAACCAACATACCGCAGACCCCAAGATTTTGCGAACCGCATCATTGTCGCGTATTGTTTTGTTGGCACAGAATCATGCCGGCTATTTGAACTTGTGTGAACTTAGTCGTGTAATGTATATGCGGGGTGACAATCATCATTTGGGGCCGTATATTACATTTGATGAATTGGCAACGCATTCCGATGGTGTTATTTGTTTGTCTGGGGCGCATGTTGGTCCAATTGGGATGGCACTAATAAACGCCCAAGATGGTACCGCGCATGGATATGCGGAAAAATTGTTGGGCATATTTGGCAATCGGTTTTATATGGAAATTCAACGACACGGATTGGATGCAGAGATAAAAACCGAGCCTGGGTTCTTGGCTATTGCGCGCGAATTAAACATTCCAATTGTGGCGACCAATGATGTGTGTTTTGCCAAACCGTCGGATTACGAGGCCGCCGATGCGTTAAGTTGTGTTTTGGCACAAACCAAAGTTATTGACCCGGAACGCCCGCGCAAATCGTCAGAACAATATTTTAAGACGGGCGCAGAAATGTGTGATATATTTTCTGATTTACCAGAAGCTATTGAAAACACGGTACGGATTGCCGAACGTTGTGCGTTCTTTGTGAATGTGCATGAAAAACCATTGTTGCCGCGATTCGGTGATAATTTTGAAATAGAGTGTCAAATGTTGCGGGACAACACAATGAATGGTTTGGCCGAACGTTTGAAACAGCATAATATCACAGATACAGATACGTATTTTGACCAGGCAAAGTATGAATTGGATGTTATTATCGGCATGGGATTCCCGGGGTATTTTTTAATTGTGGCGGACTATATTGACTGGTGCCGCAAGCATGATATTTTAACGGGTCCCGGGCGTGGGTCGGGTGCAGGCTCTATTGTTGCGTGGGCATTGGGGATTACGCATGTAAACCCGTTACAGTATGGGTTATTGTTTGAACGATTCTTGAACCCAGACCGTATTTCAATGCCGGATTTTGATGTCGATTTTGAACCGACGGGTATTGAACAGGTTTTGGCGTATATTTGTGACAAATATGGACATGATTCGGTTTGTCGTATTATCACATTTGGCAGTTTGCAGGCCCGTGGCGCAATTCGTGATATTGGTCGTGTGTATGGCATTCCCTATTCTAAATCTGACCGGTTGTCTAAATTGATTCCGGCCGATACCAAAACATTAAAAGAGGCCGTTGATACGTCGCGCGAAATTCAAGAAATGCTGAATACCGATTCAGATATGGCCAAGGTTGTGCAAATTGCCGAAGAATTAGAAGGCGCGTTTCGAAATCTTGGACAACACGCATGTGGGGTGGTTATTGGCGACAGGCCAACAACAAAAATTGCGCCGGTTTATCGTGACCCGGCCAACCCGTTGCCATCGTGTCAATTTGATGGACACTATTTGGAATCGGCCGGATTGATTAAATTTGATTTTTTGGGTTTGGAAACACTGGTTGTGTTAAAATATGCGACAAAACTGATTCAAAAAACACGCAACATCAATGTGAATTTAGATGATATTCCGACGGATGACGCAAAAACACTTGCGTTATGGCAATCGGGTATGACCGAAGGGATATTCCAATTCGATGCCCCTTTTGTTCAGCAGACGTTGCGTAAAATGCGTCCAACCAGTTTTTTGGAAATATCTGCGTTAAACGCGTTAAATCGTCCCGGGCCAATCGCATTTATTCCACAATTTATCGCGCGTATGCATGGTGAAGAAAAAATTGAATATGTACATCCACGCGCAGAACCAATATTGCGCGAAAGTTATGGCATTATTGTTTATCAAGAACAGGTCATGCAACTGACCCGTGTATTGGCCGGATTTACGCGTGGCGAATCAGATACTGTACGCAAAGCCATGGGCAAGAAGAAATTAGATTTGTTGGCAAAATTAGAGGTTAAATTCCTTGAAGGTTGTAAAGCCGAAGGTACATTGGACGAAGTGACCGCCAAAGATTTATGGGAAAAGTTTAAAGAGTTTGCAAAATATGCGTTTAATAAATCACATGCCATCGCCTATTCAATTGTTGCAAATCAATGTGCGTATTTAAAGGCGCACTATACCCCCGAATTTTTGGCGGCATCTATGTCCAGTAATATGAATGATACCGACCAACTAGCGTTGTTTGTTGATGATGCAAAATCTAATTTTAATATTTCTATTATTCCGCCGGATATCAATGAAAGCGAATCTTTATTTACGGTACGGAATGGCAAAATTATATACGCGTTGGCCGCGATTAAAGGGGTTGGTGTTGCCGCAACCGATGCGATTGTGGCCGAACGTGAAAAAGGTGCGTTTAAAAACCTGACCGATTTTGCAAAACGATGTGCGCCGATTATTAATAAGCGTATTTTAGAGGCTTTTGCACGTGTTGGTGTTTTGGATTCTTTGTATCCGAACCGTGCCGAAATATATATGAATGCGGATATGATATTGTCGTATGCCGCAAAATCCAAAGAAAACGCAAATGCGCTATCGCTGTTTGCAAATACGATTGAAGATGATGTAGCCGAAGATAGATTGGCCCACAACCTGGTTCGGACCGCGCCGTGGACATTTGCACAAAGGTTGGAAAATGAATTGTTGGCATTGGGTTTTTATATTTCTGCGCATCCGTTGGACCAATATAAACATTTAATTGCCGGGGCAAATTTGGCAACCAGTGTCAAGATTATGGAAATGCCAGACCGCGCAAATGTACGTATTGCCGCAAATGTAAATTCTTATTCGCAACGGCGCACCAAAACCGGCAAAGACATGATTACCATAAATGCGTCGGATGGTTTCGGTAACATAGATGCGGTTGCGTTTGGGGATGCGGTTACGGCATTGGCACCGATATTGGCAACCGAAAACGAGGTGGTAATTTCTGGTCGATTGTCCAATCGTGATGACCGGGTGTCGGTTTTTGTTGATTCTATTATACCACTAAGTCAGTGGGTGGCCCAGATTGCAAAGAAAATTACGTTGAACATTTACGATAAAAATATTCTGGCAGATGTAAAAAAAGCATTGATTACACTGGGGGCGGGATATACGCGCGTGGTGTTAAATTTGCATTCTGGCGATAAAAAAACCAGCTTGGCACTGGCCGGTGGGGTTGAGTTAGGTAAAACAACCATTACGGATTTTGCCGGATTGGGAATTAAGGTGGATATTGAATGATAAAACACGTTCCGGTTTTAATCGATGCGGTAATGGCGACATTGGGTAACATTGTCGGCAAAAATGTATTGGATGCGACATTCGGTGCGGGTGGTTATACGCGCACGTTTTTGAATGCGGGCGCAAATGTTTTGGCGTTTGACCGTGACCCAAATGTATTGGATGACGTAAAACAAATTAAACAAGAATTTGGTGCGCGATTTGAATTTATTGCGCGACCTTTTTCGGCGATGGCGGAATTAAATGATACTTTTGATGCGATTGTTTTTGATTTGGGGATTTCTTCGATGCAGATAGATAATCCGGAACGTGGGTTTTCTTTTCGGGCGGACGCACCATTGGATATGCGTATGTCGGAAAATGGGCCAACGGTGGTTGACATGTTCGAACAATGGACGGTGGCCGATATGTCAAAGATACTGCGTGATTATGGTGATGTTAGGCCGGCGGTGGCAATTGCAACCGCGATAAAGCAAAAAATGCCACAAACCACATTCGAATTACGCGATTTAATTCATAACCCACGCGATGTTGCGCCGGTGTTCCAGGCGTTGCGTATTGCGGTCAATGATGAAATGGGCGAACTGGGGCGCGCATTGGATGTGGTGCCGAAACTATTG
>CAMVAR010000075.1 GCA_947165555.1 uncultured Pseudomonadota bacterium
GGACTATTTCTCGTCAATTATGGTGGGGACATCATATACCTGCATGGTATGATGAAGAGGGTAATGTTTATGTAGCAGAAACAGAAGCTGACGCAATTAAGCAATCTGGTGGTAAAACATTAACGCGCGATAAAGATGTTTTGGACACTTGGTTTTCATCTGGATTGTGGCCATTTTCAACATTGGGTTGGCCAGATGATACACTTGAATTGAAAAAATATTATCCAACAGATTTATTATACACCGGTGCAGACATTATCTTCTTCTGGGTTGCGCGTATGATAATGATGGGTATGTATGTCATGGGCGATGTCCCATTCAAGACCGTTTATATGCACGGAATTGTTGTTGATAAACAGGGTAAAAAAATGTCAAAGTCCAAGGGTAACGGCACCGACCCCGAAGAACCAATTGGAAAATTTGGTGTTGATGCGGTGCGATATTGGATTGCGACGGCCCCGATTGGAACAAATTTACCGTATGTCGAAGAAGAGGTTAAGCGTGGTTCCAAATTGCTGACCAAACTGTGGAATGTTGCGCGTTTTACATTGGGGAATTTGGAAGATTTTGAACCGACCGACAAAACGCCGTCTGTTGCATCGCGTCCAATCGAAGACCGTTGGATTTTGTCCGAATTAAACAAAGCTGTTGCCGAAACACGCAAGAATTTGGACAAATTTGATAATTATAACGCGCGTGCGGCACTTGACACATTTTTCTGGGATGTTTTGTGTGACCAATATATTGAATTTATCAAAGACCGTTTCTGGTCGCCGGAAAAGTATGGTATGGAATCAAAACGCGCGGCCCAATGGACATTATGGACGGTGTTACGCAGTATAATTGGTCTGTATGCGCCATTTATTCCATTCCTGACCGAAGAATTATGGCAAAAGATATATAAACCATTTGAGGGTGGAAAAACCCTGCATCTGACCGATTATCCGGTCGTAAATGCGGAATATGACACGGACGTTGCCGATATGCAGTATGCAATTGACACGGTGCATGCGGTACGTACCCTGCGCACCGAACGCAAGGTTGGTAATGGTGCCAAATTGGAAACATTGACGGTTTTGCCGGATGTCCCTGAAACTTTGTATGAATTGATTAAATCTGCGGCGCGCGCTAACAATATTGTTACCGGAAATTCAGTGGACTTTGTCGTCGCCCCGCAAGAGGTCAAATAAAATGAGCAACGCAAATAAACTGATTATAAGACGCGAATTACAAACATACCAGTGTGACCGATATGGCAATATGCGGTCAGGAATCCTTATGAACGAACTTCAGGGTATGGGTGACACGAATGCGGAAATGTTGGGGTATGGGCGGACATTTATTCATGAAACGCATGTTGCATGGGTTGTAACACATTACTTGGTTGATATTATCAGAATGCCGCGTAATGGTGAAATGTTGGAATATGCAACATGGCCGGCGGCACATGACGCACTACGTGCCGTGCGTGATTTTGAAATTCGCGGCGCGAATGGCGAATTATATGTTCGTGCCACGTCCCAGTGGGTATTGTTTGATTTGGCCAATCGTCGCATTGTACGTATTGATGATTGGATTACGGAAAATCCGTGGCCAACAGATATGGGGCGCGCCTATGACCGTAAATTCGAAAAGTTTTCAGATTTCGACGCCGAAAAAACGCATGTATTCAAATGCCGATTCGATGATATTGATGAAAATCAGCATATAAATAACGCGGTCTATGCCGTGTGGGCAACGGAAAGTACCGGTTACGAATATCGCGATGCGCATATATTAAAACGTCTGGAATTGAATTATAAACATGAAATCAGCCCAACAACGCCATCGGTCATGGTTGATGTATGTATTGATGGAAATACGACATATCATAAAATCAGGACGGACAACGGCGACGTAAACGCATTTGTTATATGCCATTGGGATTCCCGTACCACACAATAAAAAACCGGCAAAACGCCGGTTTAAATCTAGCATGCAATAAACTATTGCAACCAAATCGATGCAAATCCGGTCGGACTTTCGGTTGATGTCAACGGAACCATAATGGTTGTGCGTTCAACATTAATGGTTTTACCGTCATCGTCAACGCTAACGCTGTTTACGAAATATCCATCGCCGACCAGTGTGTCTGTGCCAACTTCTTGCAGGATTTGACCCAATGCCAAATTACCATCTGCACCAACGACCAAACCTTTGTTTGCGTTTTCTGTACCCTGGTTCTTGGCAACGGCATACGAATATACGCCACCCGATTTAACCGGATTTACAGAATTTTCCGTGGGGGTGTCGTCAAATGTTAACGTGTCCTGTTTGGTTGCGGCGATTGTATAGACCGCGCCAGATGTAACCAAATTTGCCGAATTTTCTGTGACCGTGGCGTCAACGGTTTGTGTTGCAACATTACCGGTGGCATCCACGCGCATGACCTTGTTTGCATTTTCTGTGCCCTGGTTAATTGGCACGCGTGCATTATCCCCGGAATCAACGTATGCCTTGCTGGTTACGATTTGCGCATCTGTGACATCGGCCAACGCGACACCCGGCACTGAAACCAGTGCCACCAACGATAACGCACCTATTTTACGAACGAAATACATGTTCTCTGCTCCCTGTTTGATTTAACGTTCTGTTAAATATCCCATTCTGTCCACGACCACATGATAACATATTTTTGATTAAAAGTAAAATCAAAATATGTCAATCGTACGCGCGTTACAATAACACACTTTTGTGGTTGCGCACTTGTACCTACTTGTCCAACAGTATATCATAAAAAAATTAAGATACCAAGCGATAAACACAAAAAAATATAAAAAATGTGTTTTTTGTTGCAATTGTGATAAATTTTTTGAAAAATATGCGCGCAAAAAACAACAACAAAGGAGAAACCATGAGCAATAAATGGGTATATACGTTTGGTGATGGTCACGCCGAAGGCCGCGCGGATATGAAAAATCTGTTGGGGGGCAAGGGTGCAAATTTGGCCGAAATGAATTTGGTTGGTTTGCCTGTACCGGCGGGGTTCACCGTCACGACCGAGGTTTGTACGTACTACTATGAAAACAATCAAACATATCCGACCGACTTAATGGACCAGGTTCGTGCCGGTATCAATCACATTGAACGTATTATGGGCAAGAAATTTGCCGATATGGAAAATCCATTGTTGGTATCTGTGCGTTCGGGCGCCCGCGTATCTATGCCTGGCATGATGGATACAGTTTTAAATTTAGGTTTGAATGATGAAACCGTGCGGGCATTGGCGCATCATTCTGGTAACGAACGATTCGCATACGATTCGTATCGTCGGTTTATTATGATGTTTTCCGACGTTGTGTTGGGCGCAGATATTGACCTGTTTGAACATACATTGGAAAAAATGAAAGAAGACAAAGGCTATAAGGTTGATACCGAACTGACCGCAGATGATTTAAAAGAATTGGTTGAACAATTCAAGGCAATTGGTGTCAAAATTGGTAAGGTTTTCCCCCAGGACCCATGGGAACAATTAAAATTGGGCATTGGCGCTGTTTTTGGCTCGTGGATGAGCAAAAAGGCCATCACATATCGTAAATTGAATAACATCCCGGGTGATTGGGGTACCGCCGTTAATGTCCAGGCGATGGTATTCGGAAATTCTGGTGACGATTCGGCAACGGGTGTGTGCTTTTCGCGCGACCCGGCCACCGGTGAAAATAAATACTATGGTGAATATTTAATCAATGCCCAGGGCGAAGACGTTGTTGCGGGTATTCGTACCCCCCAACCAATGAGTAAGGATAATTCCGGCCGCGTATCCCTGGAAGAGGCCATGCCATCGGTATATCAAGAATTGTGCGATGTTCGTGAAAAATTAGAAAAACATTACAAAGATATGCAGGATATGGAATTCACCATTGAACATGGCAAATTATGGATGTTGCAATGCCGTAACGGCAAACGTACCGCGGCGGCGGCTGTTCGTATTGCGGTTGAAATGGTGAACGAAGGCCTGTTGACCAAAGAAGAGGCGATTTTGCGTGTTGGTGCCGACCAATTAAATCATCTGTTGCATCCGATGTTGGACCCCAAGGCGGACAAGAATGTTATCGCAACCGGTTTGCCGGCGTCCCCGGGCGCGGCGGTGGGAATGGCGGTATTCAATGCCGAAGATGCTGAAAAATGGGCGGCCGAAGGCAAGAAAGTAATGCTTATCCGTGTTGAAACATCCCCCGAAGATATTGCTGGTATGAATGCG
>CAMVAR010000076.1 GCA_947165555.1 uncultured Pseudomonadota bacterium
TGGGAATATAATGTCACGAGAACCGTATAGGTTCGACACGGAGCAGATTTGACAAGCCCGCGCCATAGCCTTTGCGCAGGCGGGCATTTACAGCAATTTTTCAAAAAACCTTAAAATTTCATGGTCTGTAAAATCCATCGCACGCAAGATTCGTACCAAATCCATGATATCCAACCGGCGTTCACAGGTTTCCGCACGTCCAATAAAACAATGGGCAACGCCTAACCTTTTTGCCAAATCGCGCTGAGTCAAACCATGCTGCACACGCAAAGTTTTCAATGAATTTATCATCGCGCGATATTTCGGGTCAAAAATTGTTTTCCTTACCATGATATCATTTTGATATCAAATAATGCTTGAACTCAAATTGAGAACAAAGTAGAATGTTTTCCGAATAAAAACAAAGGAGCAGAAAATGATAAAACACGCATTGAATATATTTAGTATATTTTTATTTGGGACTGCGTTCGCAGATACATTAACACTGGTCGCATACGATCCAACCTATTATAAAATCATTGAAGATTTGGGCACCACAATAGGGAAAGCGGGCTTGCTCACAGGCGTATCAGATATATATTACTATTATGAACCCTTTACCAAGAATTTGACACTCAATCAACAGGAATGGCTGTCAGATGGATATGGCGGTGAAGTTGCGGCAGATTATGAAAGTGTCTTTCACTATACAGGCGTAACATTTGATAACATGGCAAAAATGTTAGAATATGTTATCCTAGAAGAAGATATAGAAAATTTAAGAAAACAATTTATTGATCCACAATTGGCAATAAATATTCCACACGCAAAAATTATAAATTCCGTCAAATATGTTTTAACGCAGCAAAACACCAATATAATGAGCCTTGCCTTTAATCGAATACACCCCAAAGGGCGTAATGGTGGCGACGGCGGCCACGATTCACTTGGTCTATGGGGACAGACACTTTATAATTACTCTAAACGCAGCGGCAACAATGGATTTTCCGGTAATACATTCGGTATTGTACTGGGAGCAGATGACCAAATAACAGATTCTTTAGTTATTGGGATTGGTTATAATTATAATTCAACCAATATTTCTAATACCGATATTAACAACAATATTTTATTCTTTTATGGTAAATACCAGTTAACAAACCTGTTTGTAAACACAATGTTTGGATATAACAAAGGATACTATGATTATGACACCGCAAAAGATAAATCACACGGATATTTTGGTGTATTATCCCTAGGATACAATACTGATTTTGGCACAACACCATCTGTTGCTATACGCTATATGAACAATCAAATCTCGACAACCAGCAAATACATCAACAAATACGACACAAATTTAATGACATTCGTATCGGGCATATCGTACAATTATAGCAAGGATGGATTATCTTTAAACGCGCACATTGATTTGACATACGATATCATAAAACCCGAACAAAATATTATTATCAATATCCCCGAATTAGATTACACTTTTGTCTTGGCTGATAACAACAGCCCGATGGGACTAGAAACTGGATTTAACATAAATTTACCCATCAAATTTGCAAAACTTATGATTGGGTACGACCTTGGCATTCGTTCGCGATACATTAGCCACACAGGTATGATACGATTAATGTGTGAATTTTAGATTTATTTCTTGGTATTGAATCCGGGCAGAAAAGAACCCGTTTCCGGAATTTCGCACCGCAAACATTATATACCAATGGATTCAAGATTCGCGTCAAAAATAATCACCCCCCTTTTTGGGTGGTGTTTTATTATTTTGTATTTTTATTCGCCTTTTTGGCCGGCACATCATCAATTTTACGGGTCATTTTCAGGAACTTTTCCGCGCGCAATTCCGGCAATTTTTCCGCAGGCGTTTTTTGTAATAACTTTATCTGTTCACTGACCGCGGTGGCCAAATTCTGCATAGTCGTTTGCCAATCGGTATGCGCCCCACCCACGGGTTCCGCAATTATTTTGTCAATAACACGCATTTGTTCCATATCGCGTGCGGTTAATTTCATTGCCGCCGCCGCGGTTGCCTTGTATTTCTTATCTTTCCACAAAATACTTGCACAAGATTCTGGTGCAATTACCGAATAAATCGCATTTTCCAACATTAAAACACGGTCACCGGTTCCAATTGCGATTGCACCACCGGAACCGCCCTCGCCTACGTTGACGGCGATGTATGGTGTTTTGATAGACAACCCGGTTTGAATCGATGTGGCAACGGCCTGGGACTGGCCCCGTTCTTCGGCGGCCGACCCCGCAAAGGCACCCGCCGTATCAAACAATGATATTACCGGCAAATTAAACCGTTCGCCCAGGCGCATCAGGCGTTGCGCCTTTCTGTTACCTTCGGGATTGGGCATACCAAAACGATGGGCCTGGCGGGTTTCAATGGTGCGCCCCTTTTCTTGCCCCAAAATAACCGCAGGCATGCCGTTCCAGTACCCAATACCACCACACATTGCCGCATCTTCGCCGAACAATCTGTCCCCGGCAAGGTACGTCCAATCATCAACAATGCCGTTTATATAGTCCAAGAAATGCGGCCGATTTTCATTACGCGCCAATAACACCTTGTCATAGGCGGCATTTTCACCCATGCGTTTTTTTCGACATATCGCCCGCCGGTGTGGATACAACAATCTCGCGCGGGGCATGTGGACGCTTCATCAATACGGATAAAATTTTGGACAAACGGTCCCGCAATTCCGCACGCGGAACAACCATATCCACCATCCCATGTTCATACAGATAATCCGCCGTTTGGAAATTAGACGGCAATTTTTCACGGATATTTTGTTCAATTACGCGACGCCCGGCAAAACCGATTCGCGCCCCCGATTCAGCAATGTTAATGTCGCCCAACATCGCAAAAGATGCCGTCACGCCACCATACGTCGGGTCCGTTAACAAAACAATGTACGGAATTCCTGCATCGTGCATTTTATTTACCGCAACGGTTGTGCGCGCCATCTGCATCAACGACAAGATATTTTCCTGCATACGGGCGCCACCGCTGCATGCGACCATAATCATTGGGCGGCGGTTTTTTATTGCATGCTCGCAACTGGCCACTATACATTCACCCGCGACACGCCCCATTGACCCCATCATAAATTCGCCATTTAAAATACAAATGGTTGCCGGTGTTCCGCCAATCGTTCCATCCGCCGTAACCACGGCATCATTATAACCGGTGTCGGCGCGCGCTTCGCCAAGGCGTTCCGTATATGGCACCCGGTCAACAAAACCCAACGGGTCATCAGGCATCGTTGGTAACGGAATTTTTTCCCATGCCCGGTCATCAAACAACAGGTCGAATCTTTTTTTCGGGCTCATAATAAACGCACGACCGCAACGCGGACAGATATAATTATTATCCTTGTAATCCTTGTAATATACTAATTTCTCGCACGCCTCGCACTTAATCCACATAAGGCGACGCACCCTGTCATATTTGCCCCGGTCTTTGTTTTTTATTCCGGGTCCCTTGCCAAACAGCATAATTTTATCCATTCATTTTTTTCGTTAATTCACGACTGGGCTTAAATAAAATGGTCGTATTGGCCGGCAAATGCATCGGTTGACCGGTTACCGGATTATAGCCCATCTTTGTCGCACGATGACGCGGTTGGAACGTACCAAAACCACGAATTTCAATACGGTCGCCATGCGCCACAGAATCAATTATTGTATCCGCCACGGTGTCCAACACCGCCGCCGCATCCGCCATACGCATATTTTTAAACTGAACCTGGATAGTACGTATAATATCAGAACGTTTCATCATAATCCCCCATTCTATTGGTTATTTCAATCGTGAATTGTACCATTTGAATTTTAATATTTCAAGTAGTTAGTATTTTATATGGTCTATATCGCCATTTTATTGGGGAAACACAAAATTTAGTCTAGTTGATTTATCGACCCGAACAACCCACGCCGCAACGGCGCCTCCGATGCAGCGAAGGACGCACAGCGCGAAGCGCAAACCGCCGCGCAGGCGCTGACGTTGCCGTCGCGGCCGCCACGGTACACCCAACGCGACAATGCC
>CAMVAR010000077.1 GCA_947165555.1 uncultured Pseudomonadota bacterium
ACGCAGCCACTTCCAAAACAAAGACATGGCAATGAAAATGTTGCGGTCGCGGTTGTATGAACGCGAAATGCAAAAACGCGCCGCCGAAGAAAATGCAACATTGGCCGCCCAAAAGAAAATCGAATGGGGCAGTCAGATTCGAAACTATGTCCTGTATCCATATCAATTGGTCAAAGATGTTCGCACCGGATTTGAAACCAACGATTCAGACGTCGTATTGGACGTTGATTTGGATGGTTTTATGTTAAATTTATTGAAAGGTCGATATTAAAATATGAAACAACCAAAATTTGCTACGGCAATAAAAAATACTTTTCCCGGCGTTTACGATATAACAGAACCAGATGTTTTGGGGATAAATTCAAATATACTGATTGCACACACGCCCAAGAAAAAAATCGTGTGTAAATTTAATAAAGAATCTGTTTGTCGTCACGACCGATATATTTCCGAAAAAATGCGCAAAAACGATATTTGTGTGCCGAATATAAAAATTGCAAATTATGATGGACTGTTCTTTACCACATACGAATATAACCCAAATAAAACATTGGCCGAATGGATTAAATTGGGATTACCGCGTGATTTGTTTTTTTCAATATACTGTGATGTAATGGACACGGTTTATAAAATATCAAAAGTGGACATTCCACCCCAGAAAATGTCGTACCACATGTTCAATTCACATCAAGATTTTATAGCAAACAAAATTTTCAATGTGCCAATGAAACTGTATCATAACGATTTGCATGCGGGAAACATTTTGTTGGGGCCGCGATGGGAATTTGCCGGGTTGTTAGATATGACATCGGTATCTATGACAACATTGAATACATTTTTGGCATCTGTGGCGGTGAAACACCCATGTTATTGTTCGGAAACCGATTTTTGGGGACTGGTAAAACATTGGGAAAAAATCAGTGGCCAAAGCATAGACCGCGAACGTTTCAAATCCATATGCAATATGATTCAACCACGCAAATGTTCGCGTTGATTTATGCTTGCAATTTGGACAATAACAAATATAATATAGACCGGCACACGCACCCGTGGCTTAATTGGATAGAGCATCGCCCTCCGAAGGCGGGGATTGCGCGTTCGAATCGCGCCGGGTGCGCCAATAAATTTAAATTATCACGAAGTGATGATTTTAATTTATTGTTGTTCGCGCCACACTTCGCCAAGGCTTCGTGTGGCAGGCCATGTATTAGCCCCGCGATTTTGTTCGCGCCGCGTATTTGGAGTTATGATGAAGAAAATTATCGTTTTATTTTCCCCTATTTTAATGACCGCGTGTAACAGCGTTTACATCAAACCAAACACAATGGAACCGGGCGCAATTATTCAAGCGGACCCCGCCGGCACTGGACTTGAACGCGCAATCAAAGAACACCTTGAAAAACGCGGATATGATGTTCGCATCGGGAAACAGAAAAAATCAGAAGACGGTTTAAGCAGTAGCAAAACAACTGTTTTACCGGCAGACACCCAATATATCTTTCGTGCCGGATACAGTACCGAATCTTTTATGCCGTGGTGGTGCGTGTTTAACGGTTTTTGGTGGTGGAAATTTAGCGTTTCAATCGCAGACCAGAAAACCGGCGAAGAAATTTTGTCTTGGCGTGGACGTGGTTGCCAAAACAGTTCTTTGCGCAAATTGGACAGATTCTTGGACGATTTAGAAATTAAAAATGATTAAAGGATAAAATATGAATAATGATACAGTAAAACAGGCCTTTCCGGGATACAACGCCGAACAAGAAAGAATAGTAAAACAAGAACGTGTGGCAAGGGCAATGGAAAAAGCCGATCAGGCCGAAGCAAAACGTGTGGCGCGCGATAAAAAACGGGCGGAAAGCCTGCCCCCGTTTTTAATGGTAAGGGCGGGTTTGTTAAACCAATGGATATGGCCTTTGATTTCGGGTGGGGCGTTTGTGGGATTGAGAATTAACGAAAAAAAACTTGCCCACCCAGAACTGCTTTTGGGCGCCACTGGCTTTCTGTTTTTCTTGACTTTAATGTGGGCTTTATATGTAACCCCGGAAATACAAGAGGCGTTAAACAATGACATGCGGAACATACGTCAAGAAATAAACAGATATATGGACTTCCCAAATTACAAAATTGATTTAACAGATAAAATATTCAGTGATAAATTGGCGCGGATTCTGGTGCAACATATTTCAAAGTATAACCCGGGGTTGTTTGATAAAATGATGCAAAATCCGGATTCGGTTGCCGATATAAATGTGGCGGAAAATATCATACTGGGGCATTTGAAATCACACCCGGATGCCGCACAAAAAATTCTAGATACATTTGATATTGAAACCATGCCGACAAAAGTGCAAAGAAAGGCGAACAGATACGCACACACTCTGCGCAATTATATGTCCCGTCAAAAATCGAGATAACAAAAACCGGCGCAAAACGCGCCGTTTTGAATTACATTGATAATCACATAATCTTTTGGTATAATTTGTGCACGAAAGGGATAAAAATGGCGTTGAATCTATTAAATGATAAAAGTTTTAATGATTATTTAACCGATATCACATATGCGGGCGAACGCGTACCAAAACAACAAAATTACAGGGGCGAATTTGAAAGTCCAGATTATGTTTATCAACATCGTGATGAAATCGTCAAGGGGATTTTAAATCAATACATCAAACTGCGTGTGCGTGATTATATTTTGAACATGGAACATGAACCCGCGTTTATTCCGGTGGATAAAAACCGGACCGATTTACCGTCTTGGACGGGGACGGTATTTAATCGCGGTGATAAAATATACGAATTTGATGGCACAAAAATGTCCGACAAATTACGCACAGATATCATAACCGTGCGCGATTATTTGTATGAAGTGGCGGGCATGTATGTTGATAAAGTAATAGAAACGGCCAAACCTACAAAGCACAAACCGCGCATACGATATGATTATTTAAAAACCAGTAATGAATTTGCGACCTTTGATATGGCATTAGATGCGGCGCGTCAATGGCACGAACACATGGCCGAAGAATTGGCACGACGGAACAAAAACAAAGAATTATTAAAAAAATCTTTGGTTGGTGTGCAACATATTATGGATTTGCCGGGCAATATGGCGGCGTATCAATTGATGACACCGGACGCGTTGGATTTTGAATCTGATTACATGGGACATTGTGTTGGTCGCGGTTCGTATGATGCGGATGTGGCAAGTGGCAAAACAAAAATATATTCGATTCGTGATGAACACGGTGAACCGCATGTCACGTTAGAGGTTCGCGGGACCGAGATTCATCAAATCAAGGGGAAACAGAACAAGGCCCCGGTGCGCAAATATGTTCCGGCGGTGGTAAAATTTATAGAATCACAAAAATTTGATGTGGTTAATGATTTAAAAAATCTTGGTCTGATACGGCAAGATGGCAAATTATATGACGTTTTTAACCTGCCGAAAAATTTTGTGGTAAAGGGTGATTTAGATTTATCCGATATGGGATTAACCGAATTGCCGGACCTTAGCACTGTTATGGTTCTTGGTAATTTTGAATGCGACCACAACCAATTAACCAGCCTGGCCGGTGCACCCAAAAGGGTTGGCGGAAATTTTTATTGCAACGACAACCAATTAACCAGCCTTGTCGGGGCACCAGAAAGTGTTAGCGGAAGTTTTTATTGCTATAATAACCAATTAACCAGTCTGGCCGGGGCACCGGAAAGTGTTGGCAAGGGTTTTTATTGCAGCAACAACCAATTAACCAGCCTTGTCGGCGCGCCAAAAAGTGTTCATGGAAGTTTTATTTGCAGGAACAACCAATTAACCAGCCTTGTCGGTGCACCAAAAAGTGTTGGCAGGGATTTTGATTGCTACAACAACAAATTAACCAGCCTGGTCGGCGCACCAGAAAGCGTTGACGGTTTTTTTGATTGCAGTAACAACCAATTAACCAGCCTTGTCGGGGGGCCAAAAAGTGTTGGGGGGGATTTTGAGTGCGGCCACAACCAATTAACCAGCCTTGTCGGGGCACCAGAAAGTGTTAGTGGAATTTTTTATTGC
>CAMVAR010000078.1 GCA_947165555.1 uncultured Pseudomonadota bacterium
GCGACCACCGAGATCTACACTCTTTCCCTACACGACGCTCTTCCGATCTCCAGTTACTGTTAACCGCGCGCAGTCATCATCGATGGTTTGTGGTGCAAACGATGGGGCGCGATTGCGGACATTTGGCACTGAATGCGGGGATTGCCGCCGGTGTGGATGCAATTTTAATACCGGAAATAAAATTTGATATCAATAAATTAATAGAACATATTAAATATAATCGGCGTGACTATGGCATCATCATGGTATCCGAAGGTATTACATTACGCGGTTCGTCGGGGCGTCCGGCGGACATGATTGCGCGCAAATTGACATCGGCCGGCATTGTAAATCGCACCGCATACCCCGAATATATTCAACGTACCGGCGATACAATTGCCACAGACAGAATTATGGCGGCAAAAATGGCCACGTGTGCATTGGACGCAATTGAAAATCGCGAAACGTACGTTATGACGGCCATACGCAACAACAGATGTGTAACAATTCCATTGTCTGAATTTTATGCCGCGGGCGATATATCGGCCGACCCAAATATACCGGGCATGAACACATCAAATGCCTATGTTACCCCCGACGACCCATTGCTGGATGTTGCAATGAGTATGGGAATATATATTGGCGAAACGAAATAGATACTATAAATCATTCAACGAGCGATAAAACACGCGTCTAAACCCCAGGCTTGATGCAAAGTAGTTTGCACATGTCTGGGCGCACGGGGCTGTGCCTGACGAACCATTACAGCGGTTATGACCGCTATATATCCACAGGGATTCCACGGGTTTCAGTATTTTACAATAACAACACGAATAGCTTGCCCCTTGGTCATAGGGGGACATATTTTGATTTGTTGCGACCCGCCCCACCATACACAAGACACAAACGCCCCAAATTGTGTTCAATGCGATTGCAGCATATTTGCACAAGTGGTTTTCGCGCATAGGACTTGACTTTTTGATATTTTTGATACATAATCCCCAGTGCAAATCCCAAAGATTGCCATTCAAGTTAGTCCTGTATGCGGTCGCATAAGGTACATCATCCGATGAGTTTTCATCCTTGGTGGTGGTTTCTTTGTGGGTAAAAAACAGTTAAAACAAGGAGTTAAATATGGCAACTGTTATTCGTTTGGCGCGTTTTGGTGCAAAAAAACGTCCGTACTATCACATTGTAGTGGTCGATTCACGTGCGGCACGTAATTCCGGCAATGTATTAGAGGTCGTTGGTAAATATGACCCAATGTTGGCACGCGATAATGAAAAACGCGTCGTGTTAAAAATCGATGAAATCAAGGCCTGGATGGCCAAGGGCGCAAAACCGTCCGACCGCGTGTATCGTTTCTTGGCAAACGCCGGGTTGGTTGCAAAACGCGTTGTGCCGAACCAAACCAAGAAAAACCTGCAAAGTGAAAAAACATTACAGAAAATTAAAGACAAAGAAGCCAAATTGGCCAAAATAGCCGAAGAAAAAGCCGCGGCCGAAGCCGCCGCCAAGGCAGCCGCAGATGCACCGGCACCAGAAACACCCGCCGAAGACGTTGCCGCAGAATAGTATATTTAGAGTAAATAAATGTCGCACAAAAAAGTAAAACAAAGCGATTATGAGACATATCTAACACGCAAGGCACTGCGGTTTGTGTTTAATACTGTAAAGTTTGACAACCAGTATTTAGAGTGCCTTGTGTATGATAGTTATTTATGGAATTTGGGGCTTATGCGCCAATATGCGCGCGACAACCATATTGACGAAATGTCATATATATTAAGTATCCGTGACGAGTTGTTGAAATCAGCGGGCGTACATGAATATGAATATAGATAGACATATTTTGATAGGAAAAATTGTTGCCCCCCAGGGTATTCGGGGCGAAGTTCGCGTTCAAACATTTACCGAAAAACCGTCTGATTTGCAAACTCTGGCGGTTTTTGGGAATAAAATTTCGGTTGGCGCGTTTCACTTTGTGCGTGCGTTGCCGAATGCGAATATCATCATCGCACGAATTGATGGTTTTGCCGATAGAACGGCGGCGGAATTGTTACGTGGAACAGAACTTTATATAAACCGTAACGATTTGCCAGAAACAAAACCGGGTGAATATTACCAGGCGGACCTGATTGGAATGCCGGTTATGCGCGGTGGTGAAATGTTGGGGCGCGTTACGTGCTTTCAAAATTTTGGTGCCGGTGACATAATGGAATTGGAAAATGGTGACATGGTTTCTTTCCGTGGCGCAACCGTTGATTTTGAACAAAAAGTTATCAGGGTAGAATAAAAAATGAAAAGTTGCTTTATAAATGACACATTTGCATTGATTCGCGATTGCGACACCCCGTTGGCAAAGTGCAAAATCGCACAATATATGCAGGCCAATAAATACACCATCACAACCGATGGCGACAAAATAATATTTACTGCGCCGCATAAAATCACATCTGCGCAACGCGGTTTGCGGGTCATTGGTATGATAAAGGCTTGTGGAGAATGCGGTTGTGACCCAATGTTGCGCGAATTACAAATAAAACAAAACACAAAGGCACGATAATGAATAATATATTTGAAAAATCAATTTATAACATAGTCAAAGGCAATAATTGCAAATCAATTGATGAATGTCCGGCGGTTGCAGCGGAACGCGCGGGTCAAACCGCACAAGAAATATGCGTGATATGCGTAAAATGCTGGGACAAACACCAATGGAAACAGAGATAAAATGCACTTTCATATACTGACCGTTTTTCCAGAAATGTTTCCAGGCACACTTGGTGCCGGGGTGATTGGACGCGCGTTGGAAAACGGAATTTGGTCTTATGATGTGATAAATATTCGCGATTTTGCCGTAAATGATTATGGCAGTGTTGATGACGCACAATTCGGTGGTGGTGCAGGCATGGTTATGCGTCCGGACGTGTTGGGGGGTGCGTTGGATTCAATAAAAAATCCGGGGCAAATTATATATTTTTCGCCGCGCGGGCCAAGGCTTTCGCAAAAAATGGTGCGCGAATTTGCCGCAAATCCAGATGATGCGGTGTACACCCTGCTCTGTGGTCGGTACGAAGGAATTGACCAACGCGTCATCGATATGTATAATATAACCGAATTATCAATCGGCGATTACATCCTGTCGGGGGGCGAAGTTGCCGCGCAAGTTTTTGTTGACAGTTGCGTTCGCTTGGTTGATAATGTCGTCGGTGGTGGGATTGACGCCACCGCAAATGAAAGTTTTGAAATCGGGGGGTTGGAATGGCCGTTATACACCCGCCCGTCAGTATGGCGTGGACAAAGTGTCCCAGAAGTCCTGCTGTCTGGCCACCACGGCAATATAGAACGGTGGCGGAAACAACAATCGGACGAAATAACCAAACAAAGACGTCCGGACTTAATAAAGGAAAACAAAAAATGAACATTGTTAAAAAAATAGAACAACAAAACGTTGAAAAGATGCGCGCGGGTAAAACAATCCCGAATTTCAAGGCCGGTGATACACTGCGCGTGCATGTAAAAATCAAAGATGGCGACAAATTCCGTATCCAGTTATTCGAAGGTGTCGTTATTGCGCGTGATGGCGGCATGGGTAATACCGCGTCTTTCACGGTTCGTCGTGAATCCTATGGCGTGGGTGTGGAACGTAAATTCCCATTGTACAGCCCGGCGATTGAAAAAATTGAAAAGATTCGTATTGGTCGCGTTCGTCGTGCAAAGTTGTTCTTTTTACGCAAACTGTCTGGTAAAAAGGCGCGTATTGTGGAAGATTTGAATGCAACTGCAAACGAAAAGTCCACAAAAGAAGCAAAATAATTTTTGTGTGTTAAAAAAAATCCCCGCATTTGCGGGGATTTTTTCTGGTACTTAATTTACATACACTGTTGAATTGCGGTTTCCAATGATTTACCATCTTCGACCTGTGTACATGCACATTTGCACATTTTTTCACAACGCGCTTGTTCTGATGCGCCCGCCTGGTTCACGCACGATACAACGCACGATTCATTACATTGAACGCATAAT